>JACSRG010000593.1 GCA_014879865.1 Anaerolinea sp. | reverse complement strand
CGCATGTGGGAAAACATGGTCGGGCGCAGCAAAGGCTTCTGGACATGGGCGTTCCCGCGTTTGCAGGCGTTGTTCCCCGAAACGCTCGGCGATGTTGCGCCGGAGACGTTCTACCGCGCGATCAACAAGGTCGGGCAGTCGTTCATCCGCGTCGAAGCGGACGAAGCGACCTACAACCTGCATATCATGCTGCGCTTTGAACTCGAATTGGAAATGGTCGCGGGCAACATCCCGGTCGAGCGGCTGCCGCAGGAATGGAACGAACGCTTCGAGGCGTATTTCGGCATCGTCCCGCCGACCGATACGCTCGGCGTGCTGCAAGATGTCCACTGGTCGAACGGCTTGATGGGCTACTTCCCGACCTACGCGCTCGGCAACATGCTGGCGGCGCAGTACTACAAGCGCGCGCTGCACGATCACCCGGAAATCCCCGCCGAGATCGAACAGGGTAAATTCGACACGCTGCTCAAATGGCTGAATGTGAACATCCACCAGCACGGGCGCAAGTTCACCTCCGCCGAGATCACACAGCGGATCACGGGCGAGAGCATCCAGTCGCAGGATTACATGACCTACCTCGAAACCAAGTTCACCGAGATTTACGGGTTATAAGTGAGCAACCCCCTCACCCTGCTTGCTGTGCAAGCCGTCCCTCTCCTACGCAAGCGGGGAGAGGGGTAGGTTTTTCATTTTTGCCCTCATCCCCCGTCCCCCTCTCCCTGAGGGAGAAGGGGTGAAATCCATAGCAATCGTTGTTCTTCCCTCTCCCTGAGGGAGAGGGAGGCAACCGAAGGTTGCAGGGTGAGGGGGTTCTATGGGACACAAAGAAAGACCGCCGAGCACATGGCTCGGCGGTCTTTTTCTTGCGGTCTCTGGGAGCTACCCCTTTTTCAGGAGCCGCCCGCTAGAGGAGGCAGGGCGTCTAGGGGTTAGCCCCCTTATGACTGCGATTACCCACGCGATCACCTCCTTTTCATTAAACCGTCGATGAATCACAGTGTAGCACTTTTCTTGATTAGGTCAAGAGGGTTCACATCAGACTTTGATTAGAATTGGTCGATCAGAATCGCGTTGCCGTCCGGGTCGAGCAGCGAGGCGTGCGCGGGTCCGGTGGTCGCCTCGTCCGCTTCCAGCGTGAACGTGATCCCCTGCGCCTTGAGCGACTTCTGAATTGCGCGCACATCCGTCGGATTGAAGGTCAGGATGTTGTCCGGGAACATCCCCTGAAACAAGCCGATCTTGGCTTCGCCGTTGCGTAGAATCAGCCAGTTCTGCGCCTCCTCCCCGCCAATCACTTGAAAACCGAACTTCTCGTAAAATGCCCGCGACACCTTGATGTCTTTGACCGCCAAGCTCACCGAAAATGTACCCAGTTCCATCGCTGTCCTCCTAAAACGCAATAACGGGAATGGCACATTCCAGATCGAACGTTTCCCAGCCGATCTCGGCGGGCGTGCGGCGGTAAATTTCCATCGCGGGCAGATTATCCGGCTGAAAGCGGCTGTTGGGCAGCCAGTACCGGTACAAATACTGCCACGCCTGATCTACCAGATAGATGTCGCCGCACAAATGCAGTGACGCGATGTAGCAGGCGGGGAACTCGCGCACGCTGACCTCGCCTTCGCCTTCCCAATCGGGCGGGACGACGAGGCACATGTCATAGCGGCAGAGTTCCGGCGGCGTCACGTCGGGATCATCCTGCGACATGCCGATCAACTGCGTCGCTTTGCCGCCGCGCGCCGCGTACCACGTCAGCAGCCGATCATGCGCGGCAAGCACACGGGGCGGCTCGTAGGAGTTCTGCACCCGGATGAACGCCAGACACACGGTCGGAAACTCACGCACACGCACATCGAATTGGAATGTTTCAAGTTCCCCCTCAGTGTATTGGGGAAATTCGGGCGCGGCTTGCCTGATCTTGCTGACTGTCAGCGGGCTGCGCCGATCCCACGCGCTCGGACTCATACCGAACTGCTTCTTGAACGCGCGCGAGAAGTGCGCCGTCGAGACGAAACCGCATTCGAGCGCCGCATCGGTGATCCGCAGACGCGGCGCACCCTTGAGGAGCGCCGCCGCCCGTTCCAGCCGCAGACGCAGCGTGAGATCGGCGATGGTTTCGCCGGTCAGCGTCTTGAAGATGCGGTGAAAGTGGAACGGCGAAAATCCGGCGATGTTCGCCAGCGCTGCCAACGACAGATCGTCGGTCAAGTGCTGGCGGATATGATCGATCACCAGATTGATACTCTGCGTGTAGCCGTTATCCATGCCGTTAATCGCCGCGCACGATGTCGCCCGTCGTGACCACCTCGAATGCCGCGCCGGGGACATCCTTCAACTGATTCAGATCGTCGTCATTCCAGCGCGAGTCGGTTGCGCCGCTGATGAACCAGCTCGTGCCGTTGTCCGCGACGATCATGCCGTAGGTGCGCAGCGCCTCAAGGATGATGCGCGACGCGCCCGTAACCTCGCTGATGTCGTAGTCGGCGCGCAGACGCAGGCGCAAGCCCATCGGCGGCAGGTCGGGGTCGGTGCTGGACGAGGCGTAATGTGTCGCCGGGGCGATGTAGGCGCGCTGCGTCTCGCTGACCGTGAAGCGCAGCGCGTGGTTGATCGCGCCCGCTTCGATCTCGTCGTAGCGCACCAAGCCGGGGAAGATCGGCAGCCCGGCGGCGTCGGCGGATGTCCAGCCTTCGGGACGCAGTTCGTTCGAGAGCAGGTTGAAGACCGCGCCCGATCCGGCGTCCCACCCGTCACCATTCCATTCGGCGTCGTACAGCTCGTACAACATGCAGTTCTCGCCATCGACCGCGATCACATGCCGGTCGCCGCCTGCTTCGACCGGCGCGTCTTCGGGGATCGGGTAGGGACCCGGATCGCTCTCGTCGCCGTAGTCGGTGAACGTGATCTCGACGGGCGGCTGATCGCCATCCACGACGATGTACGGGATGCCGTAATCGGGGTCTTCGCCGAAATCGGCGTGCAGATATTCGTCGCCGTCCGCGCTGATGCTGGCGATGTAGGCGTCCGAGTTAGGATCGACGGGGTAATCCGAAATGTCGGTATTCCACGCATTATCGGCGGGGAAGACGGGGCAGTCGCCGACGGTCGGCAGGGTAACGTCGTCAGTTTGCGCGAAGGCAGAGAACACCAGCACAAACCCGGCAAGTGCAGCGAACAGAAGTCGAAGCATAAGCATTCCTCCTTGTTCGCTCCATTGTATGCGTTATGGTGAATTGGCGCGCAGCGCTGCCAACTGCTCCCGCCACGCGGCGACCTGTTCGAGCAGCGTCTCGCGCTGTCCGGCGGGGATCAGGCTTGGGAAGGGCAAATCAGCTTCCCGGTAGCCGCCGGAGCGCCCCAACTGCGCCGCGATTGATCCGCGCCGGTAGCCATACTCGTAAGCGGCATGGGCATCAACGGGGATCACCTGCTCACGGAGCGGCAGCGCGAAACGTTTGAGCGGCTGATCGAAGGCGCTGCTCATCAAATACACGCTGTCGTCGGGGATGTGGATGGCGATATGGTAGGGGTAGGCTTCGGTGGTCAAATTGCGCACAAGGCGGTTGATCGAGCGCGTCGCGTCGATTTCGACGATGTTCACCCGGCGCGCAAGCATCTGCAAACGGCGAAGCTGGTAGAACGACATGTCGCCGCTCACCTTTTTGTTGCTTGGCGAGATGACTTCGATCACCGTCACCAATTCGTCGGAGTCGAGGTCGGCGATGAAGATCGCCTCCAACTCCGGGAAGTCGCCTTCAAACCGTTCCACCGGTTCGGCGACGATTTCGGCTGCCGCGTGCTGATAATCCCAGACGTGCGGCGGCACACCGCGCTGAACGCGCATGATCGACACATCCGGTTTGCCGCCCTGCAAAATCTGCAAGCTGGCTTCCTTGATCGGCACATAGCCGAGGTCAAGCAGCGGGATTTGGATTTGCTCGATGATCTGCGCGATCATGCCGCTGTGAATCTGCTGGAAGTAATAGCCATCTTCCGCCCACGGGTCAATCCGACCGGGAAAAGCTCCCTCGGTGAGCAGTTTTACATACGGCGATCCATTCGTCATGTCGTGGACTCCTGCCCTGCCTTCGACGCGAAAATCTCCTCGGCGGCGGCGACCAGCGCGCGGCGGCGTTCGGGATCGACGCCTTTGGTCAGCAGGTACTTGTCGAGGAGTTCGGGGTCGCTCAAGCCTTCGGGACTGCCGCCCAAGCGCGCCCGCAGCGGTTGTTCGACCTCCTTGCGGATCGCGGCGATGCTGTTGACGCCCGCGTGCCGCAGCGCGTCGCGGATGAATGCCTCGTTGAAGCGCGCTTCGCTTTGCGGGGTGAGATCGACGATCACGCGGACGATGGCGTCGTCCAAATCGACGCGCTCGTCAATCTGCTCGATCAGGTCGGCGGTGGGATCGTCGCTCTGCCGCAGATCGGCGCGCACGGTGACGAACGGACGCGCATTGACGCGCCGGAACTGCCACGCCGCCTTGCCGCGCTCGATTTCGACCCAACAATAGCCTTTCGGATCGTGTTCCTCGCCGAAGTCGATACGTTCGAGCGAACCGCTGTAGACGACGGGCGGCACGCCTTCGCGCCCTTCGGTGAGGTTCTGGTGCTTGTGGATGTGTCCGAGCGCGACGTAATCCCAGCGCGGATCGGCGACATCGGACGGCATGACCTGAATATCGCGCCCCAACATGATCCCGCGCTCGCTGCCCCACGACGCCCCATTGACCGTGAAGTGCCCGGTCAGGATGCGCGGCATGTCGTGCTGATCGGCTTCAGTCGCAAGCTGATCGAGGATGGCGCTCAGGCGTCCTTGCAGCAGTTCGTCGGTCTCGGCGATGGTCAGCCCGCTCGTCTGCTCCTCTTCGAGCAACCGGGCGCGGATCGGGTACGGGGCAGCGCCGACGGCGACCTGTCCGCGCTTGGTATTGATCACATGCACGGCGTACTCATCCGCCAGCGTGACGTTCGGCACGGCGAGCGTGTCGTAGATTTCGATGCTCGACGCCTTCAACTGCGTCGGCGGCAGGTCATGATTGCCGACCAGCATCACCAGCGGCGCTAGTTCGGTCAGGTCGCGCACCGCCCATGCGAATTCACGCTGATAGGTCGGGTTCGGTGTGCGCGTCTTGAAGGCGTCGCCCGCGAAGATCGTGATATCCACATCACTTTCGCGCGCGAAATCGATCATCTCGTTCATGCGGCGGATGAAATCCCGAACCCGACTGCTTAAGCCGGTTTCGGGATCGGTTCTGCCGTAGTTTTCCATGCCGATATGGACATCGGCGAAATGTAAAACCCGGATCGGAGTCATGATTTAGAAGAGGAATCCGCCGCGACGGCTGAAGCGTTCTTCCTTGAACGGCTCGCCGTTGTTGTGATAGCCGCCGTTCTCCCAGAAACCCGGCTTATCGACCGCGCTGAATTCGAGCGCGCGCAGCCATTTGGCGCTTTTCCAGAAGTAGCGCTTCGGCACGAGCGTGCGCAGCGGGAAGCCGTGATCCAGTTCGAGCGGCTGCCCGTTGAACTTGTACGCCAGCATGACATCGTCGTCCAGCATCACGTCGAGCGGGACGTTGGTCGTATAGCCGCCGTCGCAGTGCGCGATGACGTGCTTGGCAGCGGGCTT
>JACSRG010000086.1 GCA_014879865.1 Anaerolinea sp. | reverse complement strand
AGCTTGGGCGCGCGAACCGGGCGTCAACCTCGATGCGCATGGTCCGCCCGCCGACCCGAACGATTACGCGAACTTCGTCGTCGCCATTATGGAACGCTACCCGCATATGGTGCATGCGGTGGAAGTCTGGAACGAGATGAACCTCGACCGCGAGTGGACATCGACCGGCGGTTTGAGCGCGGCGAACTATGTCGAACTGCTGCGCACGACCTATCAGGCGGTCAAGGCGGTCGATCCCGGCGTGATCGTCGTCAGCGGGGCGCTTTCCCCGACGGGCGTCAGCGACGGCGTGACCGCGCAGGATGACTTTGTGTATATGGATCAACTGATCACGGCGGGAATGCTCAACTACGCTGACTGCGTGGGCGCGCATCACAACGGCTACAATCTGAGTCCGGAATACACATGGGATAGTGCGCCGAATGATCCGAGCGCGAGTTTCCGGGGACCCTTTGACAATAAGCATCATAGCTGGAGCTTCCGTTCGACGCTCGAAACCTACGTCGATAAGATCGTGCTGGCGGGCGGCGATCAAAGCCTGTGCGTGACCGAATTTGGCTGGCCCTCGGCGGAAGGGCTGGAAGGCGTGCGGCAGGGCTTCGAGTTCGCCAATGACAACACGCTCGAAGAGCAGCGCGACTTCACCGTGCTGGCGCTCGAATTCATGAGTGACCCGGAGAACAAAGTCCAGCTTGCCTTCCTGTGGAACTTGAACTACGGCGCGCAAGCCGGGTGGGCGGTGGATAACGACAACGTGCCGTATTCGATCATCGGACCGAATTTCGTCTTCCGCCCCGTGTTCGACGCCGTGCGCGACTGGAATCGCGCGTATGAGGCGACATTCCAGTAGTGCCGCCGGGGGTTTAAACCCCCGGCTACCGTTTCGCTTCGTGGACTAGACTTCATAATAGGGATTCTTTGCTTTTCAAGCCCCTTTAGTGGGCTTGGTCTTTTCCGCAGCTTGGGGTTTGAACCCCAAGCGGCGGCAATGCTACCATGAAATTCTCACTTTGGGACTCCAATGCACAAACTCATCTCCGCTGCCACATGGCTGATCGCCTGCCTGCTCATCCTCTCCGCGCCGCTCTCGTCAGGTGATCCGTTCATGCGCTATGCTGTGACCGATCCGCCGTTCACGTCGCTGACTTACGGTATCCAAGCCTTTCTGTGGTGGGATCACGGCTTCGCCGGGCGCGACATGGACTGGATTCAGCGCATGGTCTTCAGCCATGTCAAGCAGACATTCGCGTGGGAAGACATCGAACTCGCCCCCGGTGAGTACGACTTCAGCCGCGCCGAGTCGCTGCTGACTGCATTGGAGGCGAAGAATCTGCGCGTGGTCGCCCGCTTGAGCGATTCGCCGGACTGGACGCATCCCGGCTTGAGCGGCGATTTCGTCGATGCGCCGCCGGACGACTTCGCGCTGTTCGGGCAGTTCTGCGGGGCGCTGGCGGCGCGCTTTCGCGGGCGGATCGACGCGTATCAAATCTGGAACGAGCCGAACTTGAGCCGCGAGTGGGGCAACCGGACTCCTGACGCGGCGGGCTACGTCGCGCTGCTCCGCGTGTGCAGCGCGGCGATCCGCGCGGCTGACCCGGACGCGATCCTGATCTCCGCCGGGCTTGCGCCGACCGGCACGTATGACACCACCGCGCACCCCGACGATGTGTATTTGCAGGCGATGTACGACGCGGGCTTTCAGCAGTATGTCGATGTGGTCGGGATGCATGCGCCGGGCTTCTCCGCGCCGGAGACCGATCCGGCGGACGGGGCAGGCGGACATCGCTTTTTCACCTTCCGCCGCGTCGAGGACTTGCGCCGCCTCATGATTGCCAATGGCGACGCCGCCCGCCAAGCCGCCATCCTTGAAGTCGGCTGGACGACTGATCAGCGCAACCCGGATTACCAGTGGTTCGCGGTCGATGAGGCGACGCAGGCGCGCTATCTGGTCGCCGCCTACCAGTACGCCGCCGATCATTGGCAGCCATGGGTCGGCTTGATGAGCGCGATCTACATCGCCGCGCCGGATTGGACGGAAGCCGACGAAGAATGGTGGTGGGCGATCACCACGCCGACAGGGTATACTCGACCCGCATATATCGATTTGGCAAATATGGCGAAATACTGCGGATCGCGTTTTTTACCGGCGCGTGATCCCAGCAGCCCGGAGGCTTTAGGACTTGTCCCCGTCTATCCTTGCGATTAGCTACTTCTTCCACTTGATCGCCACCGTTGTCTGGTTGGGCGGGCTGGCAGTCTTCGTACTGCTGATTTTCCCGGCAGGCGCGCTCGTCCCCGAAGCGCTGATGGTACGCCTGCGTAAGCGCTTCATCCCGCTGACCAACTTCAGCCTCGTCGTGCTGATCTTCACCGGCTTGATCCAGATGTCGGGCGATCCAAACTACGACGGCGTGTTACAATTCACGAACGAATGGAGCCGCGTGATTTTGCTCAAGCATCTGGTGATCGTCGGGATGCTGATCGTCGGCGTGATCATGCAGTGGGGCATCGCTCCGGCGCTCGACCGGCAAAATCTGCTGAGCGAGCGCGGCAAAGGCGACGCGGCATTGGTCGCGCGGCTGCGCCGGGATGAATCGCGCCTGACGTGGATCAACGTGCTGCTCGGCGCGGCTGTATTGGGTTTGACCGCTTGGGCAACTGCCATCTAAGGCTGTCCGAAAGATCGGGGGAATGTTGGGTAACCGTCTCAGTTACGCCGTCACCGTTGTACTGCTGCTGATTGCTGCTGTTTTGCGTTTCTGGGATTTATCGACGCTCCCGCCCGGATTGAACGCCGATGAAATCACCGACGTGCGGATCACCGAAACGGTGCGCGAGGGGCGGATCGAAGTCTTCTACGATCTCGGTGGCTACGGGCGCGAAAGCGGCTACGGCATCGCGCTGGCGGCGACCACCACCCTGACCGGGGCAGGGTTGTTCGGCTACCGCATTCTATCCGTGTTCGTCGGGATGCTGACGCTGGCGCTGGTCTACGCGCTCGGCACGCGCCTGTATGGGGCGCTGGCGGGCGTCGCCGCAACCGCGCTGCTGGCGGTCAACATGGGGCACGTCATCCTCACACGCGGCATCTCACCGGAGATGCTGCTGCCCCTGTTTGTGACCGCCGTACTGCTGGCGCTGGCGCGGTCGCTGCCCGTGTACGGCAGCCGACCGTACCGCGAACCTAATGCCTTATCCTTCGCCGCGCTCGGCGTGCTGCTCGGCTTGGGCTTCTACATCCACCCACTGAGCTTCATCGTCACGCTGTTGAGCATGACCTTCATCGCCTATATGGTGCTTAAGCGCAGCGCGATCACCCGCCGCGTGATCAGTCAAACATGGTTCGCTGTGGTCATTTTGATCGTGATCGCCACCCCTTACCTGATTTCGAGCTTGCAAGCGCCCGTGCTGGCGGGGGCAAGCCGCCTGCTCGACATCGCGCCGCGCGTGGCGAATGCCTTCGTCAACGGGCTTGGCGGATTGTTCATCTACGGCGACCCGAACCCGATTCATAACCTGCCGGGGCGACCACTGCTCGATCTGGTCAGCGGTTTGTTCCTCGTGCTCGGCTTGATCACCGCGCTGCGCTGCTGGAAGCAGTCGCGCTGCGTGCTGCTGCTGCTGGCGCTCCTGTTCATCACGCCGCTGGCGCTGATCACCACTGCCAGCCCCGATTTCCCGGCGCTGTCCGGTCTGCTGCCGCTGCTGGCGCTGCTGTTCGGCTTGGGCATCTCGACCGTGTTTTACAGCGTGCCGCGCAACCTGCGCCCGATCATGGCGGTCGGCTTGGTGATCCTCACCCTATTCAACTTGCAGTGGACGGTGCGCGATCTGTTCGGCACTTGGCAGCGACTCCCCGCGATGCGCACGGCGTATGATGCCCGCATCGGCGAACTGGCACATTACCTCGACAGCGCCGCGCCGAACCTGCCAACGGTCGTCTGCACCGAAGACGTGCGGACGGTAATCACGCCGCTCGAACTGGACGACACGCTCAAGCTGGCGTTGATGATGGAGCGGCAGGATTTGCGCCTGCGCTATGCCAACTGCCGTGAGGCGCTGATCCTCAGTCAAGGCGGCGAAGCGGAGCAGATCATCTTCCTCGAACCGGACGGCTACGAGACGTTCAACCCGTTCCTGCGCGATTGGCTGGAAGCGGGCGAGATCGTCGAACGGGATGACATCCCGCCGCGTTCCGTCGTGCTGTTCAACGCGACCGGTATGCTGGCGAACCGGGCGGGGGCGCTGATGACGACCGCGCCGATTGCCTTCGCGCCCGAAGCCCCCGGCGATCCCACGCCGACCGCGCCGCCAATCCGCTTGGGCGGGAATCTCGCCTTCCTCGGCTATGAACGCATCTGGGCGGACGAATACCGCCCCGGCGATCTCATCCCTGTGCTGACCTACTGGCGCGTCGATGGATCGCTCCCGCCGGATTTGCGCCTGTTCACGCATATCCTCGGCGACCCCGGCGCGCTGCCCGCCGCGCAAAACGACCCGGTCAGCATCCGCGCGGATCGAATGCTGGCGCGCGATGTCTTCCTGCAAGTGAGCTATATCCAACTGCCGTTTTCGATCCGCGCAGGGACGTACAGCATTTCGGTCGGCGCATATGAGGAGAACGCCGATACCCGGTTGACGGTCTTCGACGGCGATCAACCGCGTGGCACACGCCTGTTTATCGGTCAGATCACGGTGAGGAGATAAGCGCATGTTCGAGATCGTGTTTCTGGGGACGAGCGCGTCTGCCCCGTCGATTCAGCGCGGGCTGACGGCGAATGCCGTCCTCGCGGGCGAACATCGCTTCTTGATCGACTGCGGCGAAGGCACGCAGCGGCAAATCCTGCGCAGCGGGATCGGCTTTAAGCGGCTGAACAACATCCTGCTTACCCATGCTCACCTCGATCACATCCTCGGCTTGGGCGGGCTGATGTCCACCTTCGCCCGCTGGGAAAGCATCGATACGGTGGACATTTACGGCGGCAAGCCGACGCTGGCGCGGGTCTACGCGCTGCTGTATGGCGTGGTGTTGGATTACGAACGCCTCGATGTGACGATCAATCTGCGCGAACTGCAAGCCGGGAAGTTCTTCGAAGCGAAGGACTTCACCGTGAGCGCCTTCCCGGTTACGCATCGGGGACTGGGCAGTTTCGGGTTCATCTTTCAGGAACATTCACGGCGTCCGTTCTTGGTCGAACGGGCGGAGGCGCTTGGCATTCCGGCAGGACCGGAGCGCGGGCGCTTGGTCGGTGGGCAGGCAGTGACGCTGGCGGACGGTCGAACAATCACGCCGGAGATGGTCTTAGGCGATGAGGTGCGCGGGGTGAAGCTGGTCTATGTTGGCGACGCGGGACGCACGGATAATATCAGCCAGTTCGTGGCAGACGCCGACTGCCTCGTGATCGAATCGACCTTCTTGCAGGGGGAAGCGGAAGAAGCCGCGCACTTCGGGCATTTGACGGCGCGGCAGGCGGGCGAACTGGCAGCGAATATGGGCGTCAAGTCGCTGATCCTCAACCACGTTTCGCGGCGCTACCGTGAGCACGCGATCCTTGACGAGGCGCGGCGCGCGTTCCCGAACGTGCATGTGGCGCGCGACCTCGATCATTACATCATCCGGCGCGATCAACCCGTCGA
>JACSRG010000591.1 GCA_014879865.1 Anaerolinea sp. | reverse complement strand
TCCAGCGACATTGTACTGATCAAAGGCGGACCGTCCGCCCGCATGGAACTCGTCACGGCGGCGCTGCTGACTCAGCCGGGGGATATTGTGCTGCTCCCGCGCAGCAGCCTGATCGGGCACGGCGATGTCGCAGCCCTCCGCCAGACGCGACCCAGTTGGGTCGAAATCGACCTGAACGCGTTAGCCAGCAACGTCCGCCAGTTGAAGACACTCGTCGGGCAGCACGTGACGCTGTTCGCCGTCGTCAAAGCCGATGCTTACGGGCATGGCGCGGTCGCCGTCGCCCGGACAGCGCTGCACAACGGCGCAGACTATCTGGCGGTCGCGTCCGTCAATGAAGCCATCGACCTGCGTGATGCGGGCATCGAAGCGCCGATCCTCGTCATGAGCTACACACCGGTACAGGCGATCCGGCAGGCGGTGCGCCAGAACATCACCGTGACGCTCTACGATCTCGATCTCGCCCGCGCCTATGATCGCGCGGCGCGCGAAGCGGGCGGTGTACTGCGCGTCCATGTCAAGGTCGATACGGGGATGGGGCGCTTGGGCGTGCTGGCAGCCGCCGCTGTGCCGTTCTTCCGCCAGTTGCTCAACCTGACCAATCTGGAAATCGAAGGCATCTACACTCACTTCTCGATGGCGGACGAAAGCGCCGACTACACCGCCGAGCAGGTGCGCGTCTTCAAGCGCGTGCTGACGCCGCTGCGCGCGGCGGGCTTCAGCTTCAAATATGTGCATGCGGCGAATTCTGCCGGGACGCTGGCAAGCAAAGAAAATCACTTCAACGCGGTGCGCGTCGGCTTGGCGATGTACGGGCTGTCACCGTCCGACGAAGTGCGCGTGCCTAACTCGTTCAAACCGGTCATGACGTGGAAGACGAGCGTCGCACAGGTCAAAACGCTGCCACCCAATCACCCGGTCGGCTACGGCAATACGTACGTCACCTCGACCGAGGAAAAGGTCGCCGTCCTCCCGGTCGGCTACTCGGATGGTCTGCGCCGCGCTCCGGCAAACTGGGGTTTCGTGCTGATTCATGGTCAGCTTGCGCCGATTGTCGGGCGGGTGAGCATGGAGAAAACCGTCATCAACGTGACGGGTATCCCGGAAGTCGCCATCGGCGATGAAGTTGTGCTGCTCGGTCGGCAGGACGACGCCACCCTCAGCGCCGACGACATTGCCAAGCGGATCGGCACGATCAGCTATGAAGTGGTATGCGGAATTTTGCCCCGCATCCAGCGCCGCTGAGCGCAATTCTTAGTTTGCTCCAAATTTCACTAATTTTGTTTATGTTGCAAACTGCCTAATCCTTGTCGGTCAAGAGATGTGCATCATATACGATACATGACCAGAATCACTTCTCTGCTTGCGAATGTTCGGTTATACTGACCAATAGATCAGGGACTTGATCCCTCCAAATTAGACAAACGCCGGACTCAACCGGTAAAGGAGTACTGTTATGGTGGTTGCCTACAACCCCCCGCATGAACAAACCGCAAGTGTTTACGCAACTGCGCTGGCTCAATTCGACCGGGCAGTTCGTTATTTGAATCTTGATGATGGCGTCGCCGAATTCCTGCGCTACCCGCGCCGCGAGTTCACGGTGAACTTCCCGGTTCGCCGCGATAACGGCAAGGTCGAAATGTTCACGGGGTATCGCGTCCACCACAACACGGTGCTGGGACCGTCGAAGGGCGGCATTCGCTACAGCCTCGCCGTCAACCTCGACGAAATCCGCGCGCTGGCGATGTGGATGACGTGGAAGTGCGCGCTCGTCAACATCCCCTATGGCGGCGCGAAAGGTGGCGTCGTCGTTGACCCGAAGACCCTCAGCCGTCACGAACTGGAAGGTCTCACCCGCCGTTACACTGCCGAATTAATCCCCTTGATTAGTCCTAATATGGATATTCCCGCCCCCGACATGGGCACCACCCCGCAGGTGATGGCGTGGATTATGGATACTTACAGCATGACAGTGGGGTATTCCGTCCCGGCGATTGTCACCGGCAAGCCGATCAACATCGGCGGCAGCTTGGGACGCAATGAAGCGACCGGTCGCGGCGTGATCGCCTGCATGGTCGAAGCGCTCAAGGGTCACGGCAGCGGCAAGTCCGCCACCGATACCACGCTCGTCGTGCAGGGCTTCGGCAATGTCGGCTCGAACGCGGCGTCATTCGCGCACTCGCTCGGCTACAAGGTGCTCGGCGTCAGCGATGTGGACGGCGGTCTGTACAATAGCAAGGGTTTGGATATGCCTGCCGTGCGCGCTTACTACGCCGAACACGGTACGCTGTCGGGCAGCAAGCTGGGCGATGAAGTCACCAACATGGAACTGCTCGCGCTCGAATGCGACGTGCTCGCGCCGTGCGCGATGGAAAGCCAGATCACCGGCAAGAACGCGAACAAAGTCAAGGCGAAGATGATCGTCGAAGGCGCGAACGGACCCACGACGCCGGACGCGGACGACATCCTGCTCGACAATGGCGTGTTCCTCGTGCCGGACATCCTCGCCAACGCGGGCGGTGTGGTCGTCTCCTACTTCGAGTGGGTGCAAGACCTGCAAGCCTTCTTCTGGGATCAGGAAGAAGTTTACCGCCAACTGCAGCGGGCGATGGCGCGCAGCTACTACAACACCGAAGCGACGGCAGAAGAATTCGGCGTCGATATGCGTACCGCCGCGCAGATCACCGCGATCAAGCGCGTCGCCGATGCGCTCGAAACGCGCGGGTTCTATCCGTAAACAGCGAACGCCGTGTCCGGCGTCTGATGAATAGTCAATTCCAACGGGCTGAAATATCAGCCCGTTTTGCTTTTCTCCCCATACCGCTACAATTAATCGGGGGATCACATTGCGAAAGACTTGACGATGAGATGGACTGAGAGCTTGACGGGGCGGCTGAAAACAAATTCGTCGGGCGGCTTGCGCGATGCGCTGTCGGCGGGACGCACGGCGAAATTAACAGAGGATTACGCGAAAGCGCTGGAGCACTTCACGCGCGCGGCGAGCTTGGCGCAAGCCAGCGGCGATCACGGCATCGCGGTCTCGATGCGCATGTCCGCCGCCGAGTGCTTGATCGCGCTCGGACGCTACGACGAAGCCGCCGCGCTGATCGAGGCGCAGCACGCCACCGCCGGGACGGATCGTGAACTCGCGCATATCGTGCTAACGCGCGGCATGTTAGCCGCCGCCCGCAGTGGCGCAGACTCAGCGGAAGCCCGTGTTGAGTACGAACTCGCACTGCGCCACGCCCGTACCGCCCGCCTCGAAATCACGGCGGTCGAAGGGCGCATTTTAGGGGCGCTCGGCGCGCAGTACCTTGCCGAAGGCAACGCCAGTTATGCCGCGCACCTGCTCCGTGACGCGGTCGCCAAGATCAACGCAGCGGGCGACGTGGACAGCAGTCCGCGCATCGTCGGCTTGCTCGGTCAAGCGCTGGTCGAAAGCGGACAAGAGGTCGAGGGTCAACACCTGCTCGAACGCGCGCTGGCACTGGCGGAGAATATCGGCAGCCGCGCCGACGACCGGCACTGGTCGTCCGTCCTCGGTGATCGGGCGGCGTCCGAAGGGCGTGACCTCGACGCCAAACAAATGTACGAACGCGCGATTCGCCTCTCTAGCCCCGACGCGCCCGCTTATGCATCGCTGCACTGCGCGCTGGCAAACGCCTGCCTGCGTCTGCACGAACCGGAAGAGGCGCTCATTCATGCCGAAAATGCCGTGACTGCCGCCGAAAAACATCCCGCCAACGACGGCGCGCTGCGCTGTGCGCGTGGAACGCTCGGCGTTGTCCTGCGTGTGACCGGCAAAAGCCGCGAAGCGATCCCGCATCTCGAAGCCGCTACCGGTGACGATTCCGCCGATCTCGACGTGCTGCGCAGCCTCGCCGCCGCCCACGCCGACAGCGGCGCGTATGATCGGGCGATCACAACTTACCAGCGCGCAATCACGGCGGCAGATGCGCATAAATCCGGCGTCGCGCAGGCACAGGCGCGGCGCGACCTCGGCTTGATCTATTTCAAGCAGGGCGACCTGCACGCGGCGATCCACGAATGGACGCAGGCGCTCGTGATCTACGAAGAACACAAAGCGGCGGCACAGGCGGCGCGCCTGCTGGTCGATCTGGCAAACGCGCGCAAAGCGTTGGGACAGCATGTCCGCGCCATGAAAGACTTCGAGGCGGCGCTCATGCAGTTGAACGGCGTGGACGAAAACGATCTCGAAACACGCGGCTTGGTGCTCTCCAACGCGGCGAATGCCTACGCGGATCAGGGCGACGTCGAGTCGGCGGACGCCTTCTTCAACGAGGCGATCACCATCTCGGATCGCTTGGGCGACGAGATTGCCGAATCCACGCGCTGCGGTAATTACGGCTGGTTCTTACTCACCGTCGGGCGACCGCGCCGCGCCATGTCCACCATCGACCGCGCGCTGCAGCTCAGCAAAAAGCATAACCTCGCGCTGCATACTGCCGTGCAGACCGACAACCTCGGACTCGTGCACGACGCGCTCGGCGATTACGCCACCGCGCTCGACTTCCACCGGCAAGCGCTCAACTTGGTACTGGCGGAAGGCAGCGCTTACTGGACTGCGTTCGTCCGCATCAACCTCGCCACTACGCTGATCGCGCTGGCGCACATCGACGAGGCAGCAGAGCATCTCGCACAGGCACTCGTCACCGGGCGCGAAACCGGTCGCGTCGAACTGGTGATCGGCGCGCAAACCGGGCTGGCGCAAGTCGCGCTCAACCGGCGCGAAGCGCAAGCAGCCGACGCCCCGCTCAACGAAGCGCTTGCACTGGCACGCAAACACGAGCTGCGGCGCTGGCTGGCGGAGGCGTTGAGCGTGCGCAGTCACCAGCAGGCGCAGTTGGGTCACGCCGAAGAAGCCGCTGCCGCATGGGAGGAAGCCCATAAGCTGTACGCCATCCTGCACATGCCTCAGGCGAAACTTCAACCCGCGTGGCTGGCAAAAGCCTAAACGACAGTTAAAAGTGAAAAGTGGAAAGTAAAAAGTGGAAAAGCGATGCTGCATTCTACTTTCTACTTTCAACTTTTTACTCTGTACTTCTTTGTTTGAACTTTCAACGCTTCGCCGAGTAGTTAGGATGACATTGCGTGGCACGCCTGTGGTGTATTTCCGCGCCCCTGTTCAGCCACACGGACTGGGGTGGCTTTAGCAAAACCGCGCTGGCGCTGCAAGCGCGCGGACATCAAGTGACGTGGATCAGCGAAAACGGGATCGCCGGGGCGCTGGCGGCGGTCGGTATTCCCTTCGCACCGATCCGGCAGACAGGTTGGTTGTGGAATCAGCCGCCCCTGCCCGACCCGAAGACGCTCGCGCCGCAGGAGGCGATGCTGCTGCGCTACCGCCGCGCGCTGGATACGTGGATGAGCGAAGACTTGGTCGCGGCTGGCGTCGAGGCGCTGATTGAACTCGCCGATCAGATCGGCAAGCCGGACGCGATCATCACCGATCCATTCCTGACCGCCGCCGCGCTGGCAGCCGAACGCATCGGCGTGCCGCTGGTGGTCAGCGGATGGTGCGCCACGCGCGATCTCGACGAGGATGCGCTCTACTACGTGCAGAAGGTCTTGGCGCGCGAAAGCATCGAACGCATGGAGCGGCTGTATGAACGATTCGGCTTGACGGG
>JACSRG010000366.1 GCA_014879865.1 Anaerolinea sp. | reverse complement strand
CAACCAGATCCGCAAGCGCCTTGCCGCCAGCCCCGGCTGGTTCACCGCGCAGCGCGATGCGATCAAGGGCGTGAGCGAGGAAACCACCACCGGCGTGCATCGGCTTTATGAGCTGCACAAGAAGGGCCAGCTGCCCTTCCCGGCGATCAACGTGAACGACAGCGTCACCAAGTCGAAATTCGACAACAAGTACGGCTGCAAGGAATCGCTGGTCGACGGCATCCGCCGCGCCACCGACACGATGATGGCCGGCAAGGTCGCCGTGGTCTGCGGCTATGGCGACGTGGGCAAAGGCTCTGCCGCGTCCCTGCGCGGCGCCGGCGCCCGCGTGAAAGTGACCGAGGTCGATCCGATCTGCGCATTGCAGGCCGCGATGGACGGTTACGAGGTCGTCACGCTGGAGGGCGTCGGGCATGGGTTCTTCACGACGGACGACTCCGGCGCAAGCGCGACCGCGTGGGCGCGGATCATGCCGTTCTTGAGCAAGCATTTGAAGCGGGCAGAGTGAAAGAATTAACCTCACCCCCCACAGAGCGAGGGGGAAATACGCGCATCCTTGTTGTTCGGAATTTAGGCACGATGCCCTATGGCGACGCGCTGGCGCTGCAAAATGAGATCGCGGCGGAGGTGAGTGCGGGCGCAGATGATCACCTGCTGCTCGTGGAGCATCCGCACACCTATACCCTCGGCACGGCAGCGAAAGAGGAACACCTGCTCATGCCGCCGGAAGAACGCGCACGGCGTGAGGTGGAAGTGCACCATGTAGATCGCGGCGGCGACATCACCTATCACGGCTACGGTCAGCTCGTCGCCTACCCGATCCTCAAGCTGCCGCGCGGCGAGGCGGGTCTGCGCGCGGATGTGGTCGGCTACGTGCGCGACCTTGAGCGCGTGATCAGCGCGACGCTCGGCGACTACGGGATCACCGGCAAGACGATCCCCGGCTTGACGGGCGTATGGGTCGATACGCCCGCCGGGGAGCAGAAAATCGCGGCGATAGGTGTGCGCGTCAACGTGCGCGGGGTGACGAAACACGGTTTCGCGCTCAACGTCAGCCCGGATTTAAGCTATTTCGAGGGGATTATCCCGTGCGGTATCCGCGACAAGGGTGTGACGAGCATCGCCGCGCTGCTCGGTCACAGCGTGCCGCTGGCAGAGGTCGCCGCGCGCCTGATCCAGCACTTCAGCGCGGTGTTCCAGCGCGACCTGCACAGAGATTAAGCACTACTCCCACTTCACATGAATGATGGTTTCGTCACCGCCGAAATCGTGGCGGACGGCTTGGTTGTCGTACTCGACCGTGAACCGCATTCCGTGCGGGAGCAGCCGTTGAGCAAGCCCGAAGACGGTGCCGTACCAGCCATCGTCGGGCAGCGGGGTCACGCAGATCATCTTGATATGATGCTCGGTGACACGCTCGCACTTCAGATAGCCGACGTACCCGCCGCGAAAGAACGAGACGTAGGTTGGCGGCAGGATGTTGGTCAGGAAGGCTTCGAGCGAAATGCCCTCTAGTTCGGGTGGGAACTGGAGCATCCTCGCTGCCTCAATGCCGATGCTGACGAGGTTGTACATGGCGTTGGGACCCGTTGCGACTTCCCAGAGGAAATCGAGGATGGGCTTGGCGGGATACCAGCGGTTTGGATCGACGTTCTCTTCGATATGGTATTTTCGCAGCACCGGAAGCGTTTCCTCGGCTTCCATGTGGTTGAGGTACATCAGGAGGCGTTCACCGATGATTTCGACGTTGTCAAGGTCAATGTTTTGCATAAAAGCCCCTTTGTGAAAAAACGCACGAAACTAAAGATAACACTTTAGTGTCCTATTCCCAACAATTGAAAGCGCGCATTTAGCCCAATTTTGTAAATTCTTCGGGCAGCTTGTGCTAGCCAACTTTTTGCGCGTATCGTATAGATGAGCCTACTCACATGGAGATTGTTTCATGAGTGCCACAAGCAAAGCTTTGTTGGTTCTGGTTGTGATTCTGTCGAGTCTGACCGCTGTCGTCCTCATCGTCGCGCAGGAAGAGCATCCACCGCATTGGACCTACGAAGGTGAAGAAGGTCCCGACCACTGGGGCGAACTCGATCCGGCATTTGAAGCGTGTGCCACCGGAGCGGAACAGTCGCCCATCGACCTCACGAATGCCGAAGCGTTCGATCTAGTCGATGTGCAGACCAATTACCAGCCGTCGGCGCTGACGATTTTGAACAACGGGCATACGATTCAAGCGAATTACGATGTCGGCAGTACGATGGTGGTCAACGGTTTGACCTATGACCTGCTCCAGTTCCATTTCCACACGCCAAGCGAACATACCATCGACGGGGAAGCCTTCCCGCTGGAAGTGCATTTTGTGCATCGCAATGCCGAGGGCGGTTTGGCGGTGATCGGCGTCATGCTGGTCGAGGGCGAAGCGGAGAATGACGCCTATGCGCCAGTATTCGCCGCCATGCCCGCCGAGGAAGCGGAACCCGAAGCAGTCGAAGGCGTGACGATTGACGCCAATGTGATGCTGCCTGAGGATCAGCTATACTATACTTATCGCGGATCGCTAACGACACCGCCGTGTTCCGAGGGTGTGCGTTGGATCGTCATGACCACGCCCGTCGAACTCTCCGCCGCGCAGATCGAAGCCTTCCAAGCGATCTTTGAATTGAATGCCCGTCCCGTGCAGGACATTTTCGAGCGCGGTTTGCTGGTGGACAGCACGACGGGACAACCCTAGGATAACTTCATGGCACAAAACAAACGTCCTACCGCGTCCAAGTATGCGTATGAGCGCACCGATGCGCCGCGCAAACGCTCGTCGCCGCTGCTGCCGATCCTCGGTCTCATCTTCCTGATCGGCTTTGGCGTCGCCGGATGGCTGGCATCCGACGCGATCTTGATCGCCGTCGCCGATGTACTGCCCGGAATCGGCGTGAGCAGTATCCCGCAAACAACCGGCAAGATCATCGCCACTGTCGTCGTCGTGATCCTCGGGCTGCTGATCTTCGGCTTGCTGGCGGCGATTTTCTCCCCGAAGGATTCGCAGACGGTCAAAGAAGCGAACCTCGCCAAAGAGAAAGAGGCGATGAAGGAGCGGGCGCGGGCAGCGCGGGCGCAGCAGCGTCGTAAGTAATCAGGATACGAGAAAGGCGAACCAGATCGGTTCGCCTTTTTTCATGCTCAGCTCATGGGAGGGTTGTAAATTAAAATTGTAATGTGAGTTGAGGATGGCTAGCTATGGTTTTTCCCGAAGATTTCGATTTCGAGCGGCGTGAGGCGCGCGAACAGCGCGAAGAGTTCTTCGACATCGCCCAAGAGGAACAGATTGCTGAAGGGGACATCAGCGTCTCGGAGACGGTCAGCGGGCACGACCCGACACCCGAGATCGACGACGAGGATTTCGCCGATCAACTTGACGACGAGGGGATGCACATCATGGATGAGGAAGAATTCGAGCGGCTCGAAGACCCGTATGACGAAGATGGGTATCTTGAAGACGAAGATCAGGACTGAGAGGAAAGGACTGAGGACTGAGTAAAGAACGCGCTTTTTACTCAGTCCTCTAACCTTAGTCCTCAGTCCTGCTGTTTACGCTTCGGGCAGGGTTGGCGGTTGGCTGCTGCTGCCGTTGGTGACAGTCATGCCGACTGGCACAGCGGGCTGGATCGCCGGGGCGGGCTGCCCGTTTTGCGCGGCAACCTGATTGCTCAGGATGATACCGAGCAGCGCTTCGACCAAACTTGCATTGCCACCCTGACCCCCGCCGTTGACGAGGATTTCGGGGATGATGCGCACGCCGCGTTCGCCGATGATCTGCATCAACTGGACAGCGGTGTAGCCCTGCGCGCCGATGGCAGCCGCGCCGACCTGATAAGCCGCAGCTTGCGCCTCGCCGATGGCGCGGATGCCTTCCGCTTCGCCGATGGCGTTCAAGCGGGTCGATTCAGCCGAACCGCTGGCTTCCTTCACCTTCGACTGCGCTTGCAGTTCGGCGATGCTGACGCCTTGCTCGGCTTTGACCACCTGCTGCTGGATGTCCGCGAGTTCGGTCTGACGCACCAACTGCTGGCGCTGCTTCTGTGCCTCTTCCTGCACTTGATATGTCTTCTGCTGTTCCTCGGCGATCTTGCGATCCGTCAGCGTGCGCATGAGCGCATCCGGCGGGCGGATTTCGCCGATCAGCGTGTCGATGGCTTCCACGTCGTAAGTCCGCAGCGCCTTCTGAATGTGCTGCGCGGCTTCCGTCTGGCGTTCGCTGCGGGCGGTCAGGAAGTCGAGCACCGTGTACGCCTGCGCGCTGTTGCGGAAGTAGTTGCCGACAATCGGCTGCAAGACGTGATCGACCAGATTTTGCATCGAGCCGACCCGCGAGATCACTTTAGGCGCATCCAGTGCGCCGACATGGATGATCTGCGCGACTTCGAGATCGAAGGCGAAACCATCGCGCGAACGCACGTTGATCGAGGTCAAGCGTCCGTCATAGCCGTGCTGTTCGGAGCGCGCCGCCCAGTTCAACACGATGTTGGTCGTCGGGACGAGCTCGGTCTTCATGACCCGGATATTGATCGGGTGCTTACCGGGATAGAGCGGGGTTGCCCACACGCCTTTATGCCCGACATTGACCAGATCGCCATGCTTGAACTCGGTGCCGCTGATGTCGATGTGTGCCTTGCCGATGTACGAGATCACCACGCCGACATGCCCGATGGGGATGGTCGTCATGGGGACTTGCTCGATGCGGACGAACCACGGGTTCAAGTTCCATGAACCGGAGAGCAAGACCTGTTCTTGCAGACCGCGCTGCCCACCGCTGTCGATGAATGCCTGCGCATTCTGGAAATTGTCGTGTCCGGGCAGGTACAAGCCCGCGATTTCGCCTTCGGGGATCGGCGCGCCGTCGAGCGCCGTCACAATGCCGACCATATCCGGTTCAACACTGTAGACGAGCAGATCGTCGGGATGCATGTCGTTGCCCTGCGCATTGGCGCGGGTGATCACCGTGAACAACGCCGTGTTGATACGGTAGACACCGGCGGTCAGGATGGTGAGCTGACGCCCTTTTTCGCCGCCGTTGGTCAGGAACTTACGCGCGTCCTGAAAATCGTCACATTCGACCGACTTGCCGAGGATGTGTTCCGGTGGAGTCGTCGCGCCGTCGGCAGCGACCACCAGCCCGATTTCACCCTGCGGGATGACCGTCACGGGTACGCGCTGCACGCTGTACATCCATGTCCAGTAACCGAAGTGCCATCCGGGTGGCAGGGTATCGGCTTGGTAGCCGGGTTCACCGTTGAGCGCGATCAGTTTGCCGGGGGCGAGGCTGTTGCTGCCGCGCGCGAACCGCTTGATCACTATGCCCACTTGGCGCTCGCCGATGACCACCAGACCGAGCGTGACGCCCGGAATGAAGAACAACAGGACGGCGACTGCCGCTATGATCAGGATGGGAACGATGAGGTCGAACATATGCGTCCTTTTTACGGTATGGCTGCATCATCATGCAGACGGACATGATCATACACCTGATACCCGGCGTGGGATGGGGTGGAGAAGGCGATTTGACGAATTTTTGACGTGGGGAAAAGCTAGGACTGAGTAAAGGCAGTAATGAGTGATGAGACTAGGGTCTGTCTGCAAACTCATTGTAGCCCTCATCCCCCGTCCCCTTCTCCCTCAGGGCGAAGGGG
>JACSRG010000590.1 GCA_014879865.1 Anaerolinea sp. | reverse complement strand
CGCCCGTAGGCTGCCGCGCCGTACAGCCCGGCGATCAGCGATGGGCGGGCGAGGGTCACCGCGCCCTGTGCCGCGCCGAACAGCACGATAAACACGCCGATCTGGACTTGTGACTGTCCCGTCAGCAGCAGCCCCAGCGCCGCGATGTGGAGCGCGAACACGCCGGCGGCAATCGTGCGGCTGGAAAAGCGCTGATCGAGCGGCGCGAAGATCAACCGCCCGACCACCTGCATGATCCCAATCGCCCCGGTCGCAAAAGCGGCAGTGCTCGACTCCATGCCGGTTTCGATCAAAAACGGGATGAAATGCACGCGGATCGCTGAGGTAGACAGGTAGATGAGCCCGAACGCCAGCGTGAGCAGCCAGAACGTGCGCCCGGTCAACGCGGCGCGAAAGGTGACGCCCGTTAGTGCGGTGAGCGGCGCGCCATCCGGGCTCAAGCCGAGGTCAGACGGTCGGCGGCGCAGTTTGAGCGCGTGCAGCGGAATCGTGATGCAGCCCAGAAAGAGTCCGAGCAGCAGCACCGCCGTGCGCCAGCCAAACGCGCGCAAGAGCGCATCCGACAGCGGCAGAAAGATCGTGCTTGCCAGCCCCGCCGCGAAGGTGACGATTGCCAGCGCCGTGCTGCGCCGCTTGTGAAACCACTGCGCGATCACGGCAAACGCGGGTTCGTACAACACGGCAGCCGCGCACACCCCCAACCCCGCCCAGATCAAGTAAAACGCCGTCGGCGTCGTGACCAGTGACCACGCGATCACCAGCAGCGACGCGCCTACCGATCCGGCGGTCATCAGCGCGCGCGCCCCGTGCTTGTCGATCCACACGCCGACCGGAATCGCCATCACGCCGGACACCAGCCACATCAGCGAAAAGCCGCCCGTCAGTTCAGTCCGCGACCAGCCGAGGTCTTGTTCCATCGGGGTGAGAAAGACCGAGAAGGCATAGTAGACGATGCCCCACGAGATCGTCTCGGTCACGGCAAGGGTGATGGCAAGAATCCATCCGTAGTACGGCGCTGATTTACTTGGCTGCATGTGAATGCTGTCCTGCTGCGATCACGACCTGCTAGTAGGTTATCGGCTGCGCGGGTTTCTGTCTATGCATACCGTTCATCTCCCTTTAACGCAAGCGGCGTATGCTGCGATCAATTCTTACGTTATGCATAAAGAAAGGTCGAAGCGATGGCTGCACGTCCCTCAAACGACGACATCGCCGCCGTGCTCGAACGGATCGCCGAGCTGCTCGAAACCCAAGACGCAAACCCCTTCCGCGTCCGCGCCTACCGTGACGGCGCGCAGACTCTCCGTAACGCTGACCGCTCCGCCGCCGATCTCGCGGCGCACGGTCATATGGACGAGTTGAAGGCGCTGCCCAACATCGGCAGCGGCATCGCGGCGGTGATCGGGGAATATGTCTCCAGCGGGCAGTCAAGCCTGCTGCGCGACTTGGAGGCGCGCGTTTCCCCGGAAGCCGTTATCGCCCGTGTTCCCGGCATCGGCACGGGACTCGCCGCGCGGATTGTCGAAGCGCTCGGCGTGGAGACGCTTGCCGATCTCGAAGACGCCGCGCACGATGGGCGGCTGGCGACGGTCGAAGGCTTCGGCGCGAAGCGCGTCGAAAACGTGCGGACGGCATTAGCGGGCATGTTGAGCCGTTCCGCGCAAACCCGCCAGCAGGAGCGCGCGTCAGCGAACGGCGACCGCCCGTCGATTGATCTGCTCCTCAGCATCGACGCCGAATATCGCCGCCGCGCCGACGACGACCTGCCGAAGATCGCGCCGCGCCGCTTCAACCCGAACGACGAGGCATGGCTGCCGATCCTGCGCACCAAGCGCGACGGCTACGATTTCACCGTCCTGTTCTCCAACACCGCCAGAGCGCACGAACTCGACAAGACGCACGATTGGGTTGTGATCTACTTCGAGCGCGATGGCAAGGAACGGCAGCACACGGTCGTCACCGAGACGAGCGGCGCGCTCAAGGGCAAGCGCGTCGTGCGCGGGCGCGAACCGGAGACCCGCCGCTACTACGATCAATAGGTCGCCGTAAATCAGAACTTTTGTGCTATCATAACAATGTAACCAGACGCTAAATCGGAGAGTCGCATGACGCACAAACGGGCAGGGCGCGTCATGTTCACGGTGGAGGACATCGACGACACGCTCGCCCGGCTGCGCAAACACGGCGCGCAGCTCGTCGGGGAACTGGTTCAGTACGAGGACTCGTATCGACTTTGCTATATCCGGGGTCCCGAAGGACTGGCGCAAGAAACCTCACAGCGGTGAGGCATTTACGGACACGATTTTGGAGGCTTTACGATGTCGAAACTGATCTACTTCATGCCTACGTCGCTGGATGGCTTTATCGCGGGGGAAAACGATGATTACGACTGGTCAGCGCCGGACGAAGAGGTCATGGCATTCATCAACGATGTGCACCGTCCTATCGGGACATACCTGTACGGACGCAAGAATTATGAGGTCATGACGATCTGGGAAACGCCGGAACTCATCCCCGACCCTAAGCCGACCGATCTGGAATTCGGGCGCATCTGGCAGGCGGCAAACAAGGTCGTTTATTCCAGATCGCTGGAGACCGTCTCTACCCCGAAGACCCGTCTTGAGCGGGAATTTGAACCGCAGGCGATTCGCGACCTGAAGGATCAACTGCCTCACGATATCACGGTGGCTGGTCCGAACCTCGCCACACACGCGATCCGGGCAGGGCTGGTCGATGAGTATCAACTGCTCGTCGTGCCCTCACTGCTTGGCAGGGGCAAGCGCATTCTGCCTGACAACATTCACCTAAATCTCGATCTCCTTGACGAGCGGCGTGTCGGGAAGGGGTGGGTCTATCTTCGCTATCGCACGCAAGTCTAACCGAGGCACTGGTGCAAAAGCCGTCGTTTTTTTGACTCCACCCTGAATGCCAAGCTTCGCTTGGACGGGTCGGGGTTTCCCTATCTTGGTGGATGCAGCCGTCACCCGGCATCATCGTCGATCAGGCGGCGGGCTTTGAGCGCCGCCGTCAACTGCTCGTAGCTGATCCCGTACTGCGCCGCGATCTCCCGCGCATAACTTCTGCCCATCGGCGGCGACGGGATAATCTTGAAACTGCGCTTGGACGTTTCGCCGTCATGCACCATGATCGACACGAGACTCGCCACGCGGCTGTCACCGTCCGTTTCGGCATTGATGTTCGCGCAGTCCTCCGCCAGTTCGTGCAGATGCGTGGCGAAGATCGCCCGCGCGCCGAGCCGCCGCATCACCCGCACGATGTCCCGCGCCAAGTACAGGCTTTCGCCCGCGCTCGTGCTCGACAGCGATTCGTTGAGCAGGAGCAAACTAGCGCGTGTCGCCGACCCGAAGATCGTGCTCAACCGCTGCGCTTCTTCCCCCAACCGCCCCGCCCGCTGACTGATGCGTTCGGCGACGGCGAAATGCGTGTAGATGCCATCGACCGGACTCAAGCGGGCGCTGCTCGCCGGGACATACAACCCGGCTTGAAACAACGTCTGCGCCAGCCCGACTCCCTGTGTGAAGACGGTCTTCCCGCCCTGATTCGGTCCCGTCAGGATGAAAATTCGTCCTTGATCGTCGAACTGCACGTCATTCAGGACGATCCGTTCGCTCAGGTCAACGACTTTGCCCTCGCTGTACAGCAGCGCGAGATTCAGGTTGTAGCCCGCGTGCAAACTGGCGGCACGCTCTGCCATCGGCGCGATCTCGGCGCGGCAGAACGGCAGTCCGCACGCCTTGATCCGCTGGATCATGCGCGCTGCCCCCAGATAAAACGCCAGATCGTCGCGCAGATGCAGCAGAAAGCCGATCTCCACCTGCATATAGGCGCGCAGCCCTTGCACGATCCGCTTGCTCAGTTTGTCGAGGATTTGCGCGAGGTCTTTCAGCAGCGGGGCAAGCATCGGATCGACGATAGTCACTTCATCCGGGATGATGATGCTGTCGAGCGTCCGCACTTCCTTGAAGCCGGGGTAGCTGTGCAGTTGGCTGATACCTTCGTCTTCCGGTTTGTTCTCCCCGCCGCGAAACAGGCGGCTCAAGAACGAGGTCGCACCCTTGAAGCGAAAGCTGTTGATCGCCAGCAGCGTCGCGCCGACCGGCACGAGGTCGGCGTTGAGGTTCACGCCGATGGTGACGCTGTGAATGTTCTCGATTTGCGCCAGCAGACCCGGTAGTTCGCGCTTCAGCCGCCCGAAAGTTTCGTCCGCTTCGATGCTGTTTGCCAGCGTTCGCACTGCTTGCAGCCCCCGTGACCGCAGTCGCGTGCTGCCGAGCAGCGTGTGTAGTTCGCCGATGCAGGCGATGTAATTCGACAGTTCGCCCATCCGGTACACGACTTGATGTATCTGGTCATCTGATCGCCGTCCGAGGTCGGCATAGCGGTCAAACGCCTCGATCTTGACCAGCAGTTTTTCCAGTCCTTCGGCAAGGGCAGGGTTTTGCAGCACATCTTCCAGCACCTCTTGCCGGTAGCCGATCACCGCCGGGTCGGTGACGAGCTGCTGCAGCACGCCGAGGATGCGCGTCATATCACGCGGTTGCAGGCTCATCGCCCGCGCGATCTCGCTCAATTCGAGATCGGGCGCGGCATCCTGCCATTTTGCGGGCGGCGTGTCGTGCTCGGCTGTGAGCCATAATAGGCTGATACGCTGGGCGAATACGTTGGGGGTCGCGCTCATGATCATTCCTCTGCTGCCTGCCAGCGCTATTGTACCGTTGAGCGCCGTCCGAAACATGCCGAACGTCCCGCGAAAATACCGCCATCCGGCGCTGAGAATGCCGCCGATTCGCCCTAGAATAGTCGTAACTCAATGGGGGAATGAAAATGTGTCTCGGAATACCCGGTAAAGTCACCGAAATTTACGAGAGTTCGGGCGCGCGCATGGGCAAAGTCGATTTCGGCGGCATCGTCAAAGAGGTCTGCCTCGAATACGTCCCCGACATCCTCGTCGGCGAATATACCATTGTCCACGTCGGCTTTGCCATCACCCGCCTTGACGAACAATCGGCGCAGGAAACGCTGCAATTGTTCCACGAACTCGGCATTATCGAGGACGAACTCCAGTGAAGTACCTGACCGAGTTTCGTGACGCCGACCTCGTCCAGAAGTTGTTCGCCGAAATCCGCGCGGCGGTGACGCGCCCGTGGGCGATGATGGAGGTTTGCGGCGGTCAGACGCATTCCATCATCCGCAACGGCATCGATCAACTGCTGCCGCCGGAAGTCGAATTGATTCACGGACCCGGTTGCCCGGTCTGCGTGACCCCGCTCGAAACGATTGACCGCGCCCTCGCCATCGCCGCCCACCCCGACGTAATCTTCTGCTCGTTCGGCGATATGCTCCGCGTCCCCGGCAGCCACCGTGACCTGTTCAGCGTGAAGAGCAGCGGCGGCGATGTCCGCATCGTCTATTCGCCGCTCGACGCGCTCAAGATCGCCCGTGACAATCCGGCGCGGCAGGTCGTCTTTTTCGGCATCGGCTTCGAGACGACCGCGCCCGCCAACGCGATGGCAGTCGTGCAGGCGAAAAAGCAGGGGATCGGCAACTTCTCCATGCTCGTCTCGCATGTGCTCGTCCCTCCGGCGATTGAGGCGCTCATGAGTTCGCCGACCAACCGCGTACAGGCGTTTCTCGCGGCGGGTCACGTGTGCAGCGTGATGGG
>JACSRG010000313.1 GCA_014879865.1 Anaerolinea sp. | reverse complement strand
CTGAACGCGGCGATCCGCTCAGGCGACTATTACGCGGGCGCGGTCGGTCTGCAAGCCGTGATCGACGCCGATCCGCTGCTGGCGACGTATCCGCAGCAGCAGGGTATGTTGTATGCCTTCGACGCGCTGACCGACCCGGCACGATCAACCACCCCGGCGATTGAGGCTTTCCGTCGCGCCGCCGATCTTGCGCCCGAATACACGGCGAATTGGGCGAATCTAGGGGCGCTCTACGCTTCGATCAGCGAATACCAGTCCGCCGCGCTGGCGCTGCGCCGCGCCATGCAGCTTGCGCCGGATGATCCGTTTTTCGGCTATACGGCAGCAAGCTATGCGGAAATAAGCGGAGACTTCGAGTCGGCGCGGGCGTGGTACACCGAAGCGGTGACGCGCTATCCCGATCTGGTCATGCTGCCGGACTGGGACGAGTCAGCAATCCGGCGCGAAATCGCACTCAGCGCGCCGCCGCTCTCCGACTTGGGACAGGTGATCCGGCTGATCGAGGCGGGCGATCCGGCAGCCGCCCGCGCGATCTGGACGGGCAGCGTGTGGAACGGTACGAGCAGTCGGGATGCGGTGATCGACTACCTGATCTCGCAGGCAGCAGGACAGGACGAAGCGATGCGCTGGCTGATCATCGCGCAGAACGCCGCCGTCACACCGCTGGATCAGGCGTGGGTGCATTACGGGCGCTTTGCTGCCTATGGCGACCCCGCCGAACTCGACGCAGCACGGGACGCAGCTTACTTGACCGCGCTGCAAGCCGATCTCATGGGCGTCGATTGGGCAAATGGCGCGAATATCAACTACGGGCAGTACTTACGGATGGCGCTCCCGCGTCAGTTCGTCCCCCAGTTGGGGTGGACACCCGCCGAACCCGCGCTGCTGTACCTATTGGGTGATTCCTAAACATTGTACATTCGCGGCTTGGCTGTAATATGATTACAGGGTGCTCATACATCGGAAGCTGATCTTTTGGCTCAGTCCTCAGTCCTCAAATCTCAGTCCTTTTTGCGCAGCTTGACCATCGAACGCGCGGCGGCGATCATCATCTTCGCGCTGCTGTTCGCGCTGGCGGCGCGCGTCCCGGTCGATACCGATACGTGGTGGCACATCCGCAGCGGCGAATGGACGCTCACGCACGGCATGATCCATACCGACCCGTTCTCATTCACGTTCAACGGGCAGTCGTGGATCAATCACAGTTGGGGTGCGCAGATCATTCTGTACGGCGTGTGGCAGATCGGCGGGATGTTCGGCTTGGCGGTGTACATGGCGGGCTTGGCGACGGCGGGCATGTGCTTCATCTACCGCATGAGCGCCGGAAACACTTATCTGCGCGCCTTCGCCTTGATCGTCGGGGCGGCGACGGCGGCGGTCTTCTGGTCGCCGCGCCCGCAGATGCTCTCGTTCTTCCTGAGCACGGTGATCCTGTACCTGCTTTTTCTGCACAAGCGCAAGCGCATCGACCGCCTGTGGCTGATCCCGATTCTCATGGCGATCTGGGGTAATTTACATGCGGGCTTCTCGATTGGCTTCATCTTCATGGGCGGGGTAATCGCAGGTGCGATCTTGGAGCAAATCCTTGCCCCGAAGGCGGAATACGCGGTTGGCTGGCGCGGCATCCGCAAGCTGATCTTGATCGCGCTAATTTCGGGCGCGGCGCTGATCATCAACCCGTATGGGCTGCAAATGCTTGCTGTGCCGTTCCAGACCGTGAGCATCGGCGCGCTGCGAGCGTACATTCAAGAATGGAACTCGCCGAATTTTCAGGAGCGGCAGACATGGGCGTTTATCGGGCTGCTGCTCGGCGTACTGGGCGCGGCGGGCGCGAGTAAGCTCCGTTTGACGTGGACGGACTTCATCCTTGTGGCGGGAACGGCGTTCATGGCGCTGCTGGCGGGGCGCAACATCGCGGTGTTTGCGGTTGCGGCGACGCCCGTGCTCACCTTCCACCTCGACTCAATCTTGCAGGAGCGTGGCTGGACGCTGCGCCCGGTGACGCGGACGACTCCGCTGATGGCGCGGCTGAATCTGCTGCTGGTGATCGTCGTGCTGCTCGGCTCGGCGGCAAAAGTGCTGCTGGTGCTGGATGACCGGACGGTTGATCCGGTGGTGCGCGCCGTGCTGCCGGTCGAAGCAGTCGAGTATTTACAGGACAATCCGCCGACCGGGAACATGTTCAACAGTTACAACTGGGGCGGCTACCTGATGTGGGCGCTGCCGGATCAGCCGGTGTTCGTCGATGGGCGCACCGATCTGTACGGAGACGACTTTTTGCAGCGCTGGCTGCACACTGCAACGGGCGGTGACGAGTGGCGCGCCGTGCTGGACGAGTACGACATTGGTTTCACGGTGATCGAGGCGGGCGGCGGCTTGGCGGCACGCCTTGCCGAAGAACCGGGCTGGCGCGAGGCGCACCGCGACGATCTTGCCGTTATTTACGTGAGAGAATCATGACGCAGCGCGACAACCTCAGCCTTTCCGGTTTGCTCTACGATTTCCGCCTGTTGATCATCCTGTTTCTTGCTTTTCGCCTGCTGACGCTCATGATCTACCAGCCGATTTTGTCGAGCGGGATCGAGCGCGGTGCGACGGCGGGCGGCGATTTCTTCTACTATTTCCAGTTGGGGTCATTCGTGCAGCAGGGCGATCTGCCGTTCCGTGATTGGTGGAGTGAATTTCCGCCGATCCCGTCGATCCTCAACACGGCGGTCTATGTGTTGTTCGGCGGCAACGGTTACACGCCGTTCGCCATCATGTACGGCGCGATCATGACGCTGTTCGACCTCGGCAACCTCGTGCTGATGCGCCAGATCGGGACGCGCTTGCACGGCGCGGCAAACGGTATGGCGCTGGCATGGATTTACGCGCTCTCGCTTGCGCCTGCCGTGTTCATCTGGTGGAACTTCGAGCCGATGGTCGCGTTCTTCTTGCTCTCGGCGCTGTGGGCATTCTTGAATCGGCGTGATGGACGTTCGGCGGTTTACACGCTGATCGGCGCGCTGACTAAGTTCACTCCGGCGGTGATCCTCGGCGCGATCTGGCGCTACCGTCCACCGGGCAAGGCGCTGCGCTACAGCCTGATCAGCGTCGGCGGTTTCGCGCTGATCTACGCGCTGCTGTTCGCGCAGAATGCCGCCATGACCGCGCCCTCGCTCACCGCGCAGTTCAACAAGGCGTCGTATCAGACTGTGTGGGCACTGCTGGACGGCAACTATACGACCGGCAATTTCGGCGCGGCAACTGAACGCTTTGACCCGGCGAATGCCTACCGCTTGAACGGCAGCCCGGCGGTGATCCCCGGCGTCGCCCGCTTGGGCGCGGCGGCATTGATCGGCGCGTTCATCTTCTGGCGGACGAAACGCATGGACGATAAGGGGATCGTCGCCTTCACGACGATCACGCTGCTGATCTTCTTCCTGCAAGCACAGGGTTGGAGTCCGCAGTGGTTGGCGCAGATCGTACCCTTGCTGCTGCTGTGTTTCCCGACGCGGAACGGCGTGTTGATCGTCGTGCTGTTGAGCGCCATCGTCTTCGCGGAATACCCGTTCCTGTTTTTGCGGACGGGCGACACGGGCGGACGTGTCAGCGGCGCGCTGCTGACGCCGTTCGTCGCGCTGGTCGTGGCGCGGACGCTGCTGCTGGTCGGCGTGTGCGTGGCGCTGTTTCGGCGGCTGACAAGAGAAGTACCGGGAACTGAGTACTGAGATCATGACCACGACACGAATTCGAACTACTCAGCGAAGCGTTATTTCTCAACCCCTGATTCAGAACCTCACCCTATGGAGAAGGGCAAAGAACCGTCAGGTTCTTGAGGTGAGGTTAGACTCCATGCACCCCGAACTTGACCAATCTTCAGTAAACACGGATGCTGATGAGGAAGTGAGCAGTTCACCTCTCCCTCCTCAATCCTCAGTCCTGTGGACGCGCCGCCGGCAGACGGCGCTGTTCGGCGTTGTCGCGCTGATCATCGCCTTCAGTGTCGTCTATGGGTTCGTCAGCGCGCCGGGGTACACCGACGTGTTTTACCACTTCAATGCCGCCGAGCGACTGGTCACGGGGCAGGGCTTGACGGATGCCTACCTGTGGACGTACATCGGCGCGCCCGATACGCTGCCCGCGCCGTCACATCTGTACTGGATGCCGCTCACATCGATCATCGCCGCATTCGGCATGTGGATCACGCAGAACACTACCTACGCCGCCGCGCAGCTTCCGTTCGCGCTGATGCTGGCAGCGACGGGGATCATCGGCTTCCGCTTGGGCTGGCGCATCACGGGGAAACGACGTGGCGCGGCGCTTACAGCGTGGATCGCCGGACTGCTTACGCTGCTGAGCGGCTTTTTCACGCGCTACTGGGGCGCAATCGACACGTTTGCGCCTTACGCGCTGATCGGTGCGGCGGCGATCTACGTCATGGGATCGGCGCTGACCACGCGTCAAGCCCGTGAATTGTGGATGGTCGCGGGGGCGCTCGCTGCCTTCGCGCATTTGACGCGCGCGGACGGCGTGCTGCTGCTCGGCGTCGGCGTCGTGATCGCCCTCTGGCGCATGATCGAGCGGCGGCGCGCGCTGCATCGCCGCGTGGTCTACTTGTTTCTGATGCTGCTGCTTTATCTGCTGGTGATGTCGCCGTGGTTCTTGCGCAACCAGTTCGAGGTCGGGTCGCCGCTGCCGCTTGGCGGCTCACAGGCGATCTGGTTCAGCAGCTACGACGATCTGTTCAACTACCCGCCCGACGCCAGTCCGGACACGCTCGGCTTGGAGGGCTTCATCAACTCGCGGCGCGAAGCGTTCGTCAACAACGCGGCGACCTTCATCGCCGTCGAAGGCTTGATCGCCATGACGCCGTTCATGTTGATCGGTTTGTGGCGGCGGCGCAAAGACCCGTTCTTGCGCCCATTCTGGCTGTACGCGCTGCTGCTGCACGCTGTCATGACGTTCGTCTTTCCGTATCCGGGCTATCGCGGCGGCTTGTTCCATTCGGCGGCGGCGCTGATCCCGTTCTGGGCGGCGTTGGGCGTCGCCGGGATCGACGATGCGGTCAAGTGGATCGCCTCACGGCGGCGCACTTGGCAGCCGGAGACGGCGAAGCGCGTGTTTTCCGGCGCGCTGCTGCTGCTGGCGCTGATTCTAAGTCTGCAAACGGGCTTGGCGGGGCGGGTGACCGGTGGAACGCCGCCGCTCTACACGGAACTAAATGCCGTGCTGCCCCCTGACGCCGTCGTGATGATCAACGACCCGGCGGCACTCTACCATTATACGGGCTTGGGCGGCGTCGTGATCCCGAACGAAGACATCGAAGCCATTCGCACGATTGCCCGTAAGTATCACGTCGATTACCTGCTGCTCGAAAGTGGGGGAATGCCTGCCGGGATCGCGCCGCTGTTCGATACGCCGTCGCCGTACCTGCTGCCGCTGCCGATCAGCGACCCAAACGTGAGGTTGTATGCAATCACGCCCTGATGCTTTACGACGCAGCGACTTAATCCTGCTGATCGCCGCGTTCGCACTGACGGCGCTCTATGCGCTGTCGGCGGGCGGTAACTTCTCGCTGGACGACAGTTGGATTCACCAGACCTACGCGCGCAACCTCGCACAGACAGGACAGTGGGCGTTTGTTCCCGGCGTACCGAGCGCCGCCTCGACTTCGCCGCTGTACACCGTCGCGCTGGCGGTCGGCTACTGG
>JACSRG010000152.1 GCA_014879865.1 Anaerolinea sp. | reverse complement strand
TCCTCGCCGTCATGCTTTTCGCCAGTGTCCTCCCAGCGTCAGCCGCCATAAGCGCCACCATCACCAGCGTCAGCTACAACTCGTCGAATTGCGTTCTGACCGTGATATGGACGGTCGAAGATGCGGGCACCTATTACTTCGAGATTTGGGATGATGGAAGTCTTGTCTACGAAGCAGTCAGCAGCTACAGCGCTGGTCAGACCATCACCTCGCAGGTCAAGGCGGGCGCTTATGGCTCGGTTGCCCCCGGCATCGGCATCTATGTCGGCGCTGACGAAGGTTCTGGCGACGCCGTTGACCCGTATGTCTACGAACCGTCGGGCTGCACGACCGGTGAATGGACGCCTGTCACTGCCAGCACCGCTGCTTGCACCGTCCCGCGTCCGACCAGCGCTGTGATCTACAGCGTCCCGGCTGGCGCGCCCGCCTTCTTCCAAGCCAACGCCGAGTCGCGCACGACCTTCAGCATCCCCGCTGGCACATGGTACATCACTCAATTCAGCGGTGACTTCGCCCAAGTCTGGATTGCGTGCCAAGCCAACATGGTTTGGATCCCGGCGAACGCTGTCGCCCGGTAAACTTAGAACATGAATGGACGCGCTGTATCGCGTCCTGACTAAAAACAAGAGGCATCCCGTTTAGGGGATGCCTCTTGTCATTCCAGCAGGTTACTCGACCTGCACCTTGACCTTGTTCGCGCCGGTAGTCGGCGGGCGATCCGTCGTATCGGTCGATTCAGCCGGGCGCTGCCGGTTGAAGTTCTTCTCGACTTCGCGGCTCGCCTTTTCCATCTCGCTGATCGCCGCATCGACCAACACCTTGACGCCCTTCACGAATTCGCGGCGCGCTTCGGCGCTGTGTTCCTTGAAGGCAGGTGGCACGAGCGCATCGAGCGCCTTGCCGGACGCTTCGAGCGCTTTACGCTGATGACGCACGAACGCGCCAAACGGGTCTTTCGTCTCATCGACCGGAATTTGATTTTCCGTCGTCTGTTCGTAATCGGACATGGATAGCTGCTCCTTACGTTTGCCTACACCCTATTATACGTGGGAGCGGGCGAATCGGTTGCAGAACTTCCCTAACCTACAGGCTCGTCCAGCAGATATTCTTCCATGTACTCGACCACCATCTTGTACCACTTGATCGTATTCTCGCGCCGCGTCGTGCCGTGCCCCTCGTTCTCGTCTACGTAGTAGCGCACGTCGCCGCCATTCGTCTTGATCCGTTCGACCATTTGATCACTCTCCGCCTTGACCACACGCGGGTCTTTCGCCCCTTGAATCACCAGCAGCGGTGCGCGCAGGTGATCGACGTAGGTGATCGGCGACCGCTCGATCAGCAGGTCACGGTCTTCCTCGGCGTCCCCGACCCATTTCTTCATCGTGCCGCGCCAGTGCGGTGGGACGGCTTTCACAAAGGTGATCAGGTTCGCGGGTCCCACCAGATCGACGCCGAGCGCCCAGTAATCCGGCAGGCGGGTCAGCGCGCTGAGCGTGGCGAAACCGCCGAAGCTGCCGCCGAACACGGCGATCCGGTTGCTGTCCACCCAATCGAGCGTGCGCAGATACTTCGCCGCGTGTTCGATGTCCTTGAGTTCGCCCCCGCCCCAATCGCGGTGGATCAACGTCTGGTAGCTGATGCCGTAGCCCGTCGAACCGCGAATGTTCGGCGCGAGGATGCCGAAGCCACGCGACAGGAGATACTGGTAAAAACCATTGTAGTTGTAGCGTGCGCGTTCCTGCGCTTCGGGACCGCCGTGAATCGACAGCACCACCGGGAACGGCGCTGCGCCCGTATCCCCGCGCGGGCGATACAGCCACGCCGGGATCATGCGTCCGTCGAAGGTCGGGAAGTGGACGAGTTCCGGCACGACCATATCCTCAGGATCGACGCCGCCGATCATGCTCTGACCGAGCGCCAGCATATCGCCTGTCGTCAGATCGAGTTCATACAGATTGGTTGCTTCGGTCGGCTGCGCGAAGATCAGGATCAGTTTGCTGCCATCCGGGGCGATGTCCATGTTGTCCAGCGCACCGAGCGGCAGGGCGGGCAGGTTGATCGGCTGTCCGGTCGTCAGGTCGCGCCCGTAGAGCTTGGACGCGCCGTCTTCGTTGACGTGCCAGATCATGACGCGCCCATTCTTCGAGACGACGACCTGTTCGACATCCCAATCCGGCGTTTCGACCCACGACCACGCGCGATCCGCCAGCTTATAAAATGCCAAACCCTGAAATTCGCGCCCGCTGTTGGTGAGCAGGTAAAAGCCGCTGCCGTCGGCTGTCCAAGAGCCGGGGAAGAAGATCGCGTCGCCTTCATGCTCGGTCGTGTTGATGCTCTCGCCCGTCGTCGTGTCGTAGAGCAAAATATCCTGATTCGTGTTGCCGATGAACTTCAAAACCATCAAGTAACGCCCATCCGGCGACCAACTGGCGGTGTAGTAGTTCTCGCCGACTGCCGGATCGACGCGGTACGGGTAGGTGAGTTCGCCCGTCGCCATGTCGCGGATGACGGCTTCCATCTCGACCGGGCTGCGCGCGTTGCTCGAATAGGCGATCTTCTTGCCATCCGGCGAGAAGGCATCACCGATGTAATGCTGCGCCTGCATCGCGTTGGTGAGCTGCTCCGGTGCGCCGCTCTGCGCGCCGATCAGGTAAAGCTGGTGAAACTCGTCGCCGTTCTGATCCGCCGTGAACAGCATCGACTTGCCGTCCGGCGTCCACGTCACCGCTCGCACGGTATTGTCGGAATACGCCGTGTACTGGCGCGGAATCCCGCCGCCCGAAGGCATCGTCCACAGGTTGAACTGCCCCGTCGTGTTGGTGACGTGAGCAACCGTTTTACCATCCGGCGAATAGGCAATCGCCGGACTATAGAGGCGCGTCGCCGCGTACTGCTCAAAACGATATTTCCGCATCGGCTGTCCCTATTCAAATAAACTTGAACGCTAAATCAAAGTTTAGCGAGATAGGGGGGATTGTCAAGTAGGGACGAGGCATGTGGGTGTTTAAAAACCTTACCCCCTTCCCGTCCAAGCTGCGCTTGGCATTCGGGGAGGGGTCAAAATGGCAAGTTCTTGAACACGCTCATATCTCGTCCGAACAGCGGGTTAATACCCGTGCTGGCGGCTGACCCGATTTAGCAGCGGGCGATTCTCCACGTAGCGTTCCAAGTTCTCTATGAACAACCGCGCTGCCCGCTCGTGATACTGCGCCGTGTTGCCGGAGACATGCGGGCTGATGATCACGTTGTCCAAGTTCCATAGTGGACTGGTCGTCGGCAGCGGTTCCTCCTCGAACACGTCGAGCGCCGCGCCGCCGATCTTGCCTGCCGCCAGCGCGGAGATCAACTCCGCCTCATCGACTACCGCACCGCGCGCCACGTTGATCAGCACCGCCGTTTTCTTCATCGCTTTGAGCACATCGGCGTTGACGAGATGCGTCGTGGTGGGCGTGAGCGGCACAGTCACGACGAGAAAATCACATTCGTGCGCCATCGACGCCAGCGCTTCGGGCGGGTACAGCCGCGCCGGGATGTCGCCTGCCGGGTCGCCAGTGCCCTCCTCGCGGTAGGCGTCCTCTTCCGCCGGATGCTTCACGTCACGCTTGGTCGCCAGCACGCGCATCCCTAACGCATCGGCAGCACGCGCCAGTTCACGCCCGATTGCCCCATAGCCGACGATCCCGACGGTCTGCCCGCGCAGCGGCGTCGGCGCAAACGTCTTGTGCCGCTCCTTCGCCCATTCGCCCTTCGTCTTCAGGTCGAGCATCAGCGGCAGCTTGAGGTTGAACGCCAGCATCATGCTCAGGCAAAACTCGGTGATCGGCACGGCGTGAATCCCGCTGGCAGTCGTCACTTCGACATCTTCCGCCTGAATGATCGGCTCTTTCAGCGCATGGTTGATCCCGGCGATGTGCAGTTGAACCCAACGCAAACGCGGCGCTTGGGCGGGGTCAGGGAAAATGCCCCCCGTATACAGAATCTCGGCTTCCGCCCATGCCTTGTCGGGAACGGTCGGGAAAAACCGCTCCACGCGCAGACGCGGCGAGACATCTTTCAACTGCGTCATAATCGCGTCGGAAAAGTCCATCGCCACAATCACATGAATCGGGTCGTTACTATCGCTCATCACGTAGCCTCTCGTTGGGTCGGGTGTTACACTTAGCGACTAAACAACATCACTTCAAGGAGCATTATCCAATGGGTTTGATGGATGGCAAAATTGCGCTGATCTTTGGACTGGCGAATAAGAATTCGATTGCGTGGGGCATCACCAAGCGGCTGCACGACGAAGGCGCGACGATTGCGCTCAGTTACGCGGGCGAAGTCCTCGAAAAGCGTGTGTTCCCGTTGGCGCAGGAAATCGGCTGCGATTTCGTGGAGCAGTGCGATGTGACCAACGACGAGCAGTTGGACGCGGTCTTCGCCAAAGTGGCGGAGCGCTACGGTCGCATTGATACGCTCGTGCACTGCGTCGCCTTCGCCAACCGCGAAGACCTCGGCGGGCGCTTCGTCAACATCTCGCGCGATGGCTTCAAACTGGCGCTCGACATCAGCGCTTACAGCTTGATCGCGATGGCGAAACGCGCCGAGCCGCTCATGACAGATGGCGGCAGCATCACCAGCCTGACCTATTACGCCTCGGAAAAGGTCATGCCGAAGTATCACGTCATGGCGATAGCGAAGTCGGCGCTGGAGACGATCACCAAGTATCTGGCGAATGATCTGGGTCCGAAGGGCATCCGCGTCAACGCGATCAGCGCCGGTCCGATCAAGACGCTGGCGGCGGCGGGCGTCCCCGGCTTCCGTTTGATGCTCAAGTACTCCGAGAAGTCGTCGCCGCTGCGCAAACTCGTCTCGCAGGAAGATGTCGGCAACGCGGCACTGTTCCTCGCGTCGGATATGGGTGCGTCGATCACCGGGGAAATTATGCACATCGACGCGGGCTATAACATCCTCGGCATGACGCTGACCGAAGAAGACATGGCGCAGTTGGACTAAGACCCTTGAACCGCAGAGAACGCAGAGGACGCAGAGAAAAGATCAAGTTTTCTCTCTGCGCTCTTTGCGCTCTCTGCGGTTAATACTCTTTTTCCGTTAGCTTTGGCGCAGCAGGACGGCGCGTCCGCCTTCTGCCAGCGCAGCGGCGATGATCGCCTTGCCGAGGTCGATGCCGACGAACGGGACGACGCCCGTCGCCCACGCCGCATCCCACGCCATGCCCGTATTCAGCTTGAGCAGCACGAAGCCAAACGCGTAGATCACGGCGATCCCGGCGATCCCGGCTAACCATCTTTGCCACATGCGCCGTTCGCTCTTTTCGATCAACCAACCGGTGACGAACGCCGCCGGAACGAAGCCGATCAGGTAGCCCGCCGTCGGATTGACGAACGCCGCCGCGCCGAGCAAGCGCGCATCGACCGGCAGGTTGAGCGCGATCAGGACGAGGTAGGCAAGCTGACTCAGCGCAGCGTCGCGCCCGCCCAACACCAGACCGGACAGGATGACGACCAGCACTTGCAGCGTGATCGGCACAGGTTCGACCAGAATCGTCACACGGGCGGAAACCACCGTGAGCAGCGTGAAGACGGCAATCGCCGCCAGCCGCAGCGGGAGCGACGACTCACGAGTCTGGGGAAGTGTTCTCAACATGGTTCAACCTCATAAGCGGATAGCTGTTAGCGATTGGCTTTTAGCGAAA
>JACSRG010000437.1 GCA_014879865.1 Anaerolinea sp. | reverse complement strand
GCTCCCGCCGTTGATCATCGGCGGCGGCAAAGGTTGGGACTATGATCCCATCTTCGCGGCGCTTGAGCGGCATAAGCTGACGGCTGATGTTCGCTTCCCCGGCTTTATCCCTTCCGACGAGTTGAGCCTCTGGTACAATTGTGCAGAAGCGTTTATATTTCCATCCGTGTTTGAGGGATTCGGCTTGCCGGTGCTGGAAGCGATGGCGTGCGGCACGCCGGTGATCGTCTCGGATGCGTCGTCACTGCCGGAAGTGGCAGGCGGCGCGGGACTCACCCTCCCGCCGCATGATGTCGGCGCGTGGACGGAAGCGCTGCGCCGCGTGCATGATGACGCGGCATGGCGCGAAACCGCGCGGGAGCGCGGCTTTGAACAGGCGGCGCGTTTCCGCTGGGAAACCACCGCCGATAAAACGATAGACAGCTATCGGAAAGCAAGTTATGGCGACTAAAGACGTGCGCCCCAAAACTTCGTGGATTGAATCGCCGTGGCTGATGCCGCTGGTCGATATACTGCTGGCGCTGACCGCTTTCGCGCTCGCTTATCTTGTCCGCTACCATCTGCAAATCCTCCGCCCCGTTCTGGAATTCAACCAAGCGCCGTTTGAGCCGTACATCCCCTACGCCATCGTCTATGTCGCGTGGCTGCATCTCAACTATCGCGGCAGCGGCTTGTACAAGCAGATTCGCGGGCGTTCGTGGCTGGACGAGGTCTATACGATCATCAACGGGGCGACCAATGCCACCGTCGTGATCTTTGCCATCAGCTTTGTGTTACAACCGCTCGTCTTCAGCCGTTTGTTGATCATCTACGTGGCGGCGATCACGATCCTCCTGCTCTCGATTGCGCGCACCGTCCGACGCACCATCCAGCAGAGCCTACGGGCGCGCGGGATCGGCGTGCAGCGCGTGCTGGTCGTCGGCGCGGGTGAAATCGGACGCTCGGTCTTGCGCACGATGATCGCGCGGCGCGATCACGGCTACCTGCCGATTGGCTATCTCGGCGAAACTCCCGACGAGGCGAAGGTTGATCTCGGGCGCGTCAAAGGCTTGGGCGGCTTGGATAATCTCGCCACGACGCTGCGCGAACATCATGTCGATCATGTCGTGATTACGCTGGCGTGGACGCACCACGATCAAATCCTTAAGCTGATCCGGGTGTGCCAAAAGCAGGGCGTCGGCGTGAGCGTCGTGCCGGAAGTCTTCCAACTGAATTTGAAGCAGGTGCAGGTCGAAAACTTGGACGGCATCCCGCTGCTGCGCGTCAACGGGCATGTGCCGCTTAAGGGGAGCAACCGCCTGATCAAGCGAATGATGGACATCGGCTTGATCGTGCTGGCGTCGCCCTTGCTGCTGATCCTGTTCGGCGTGGTCGCGCTGGCGATCCGCTTAGAGGGGAAGGGCGCGATCTTCTACAAGCAGAAGCGCGTCGGCGAAAACGGGCGGGAATTCGACATGATCAAGTTCCGCAGCATGATCCCCGACGCCGACAAGTTCCGTGCCGAGTTGATCAAAACGCATGAGCTTGATCCGCGTCACCCGAAGATCAAGCACGATCCGCGCGTGACGAAGGTCGGGCGCGTGATCCGCACGCTCAGCCTCGACGAACTGCCCAATCTGCTCAACGTGCTGACCGGGCAAATGAGCCTCGTCGGTCCTCGCCCGCCGACGCCGGATGAGGTCACGCTGTACGAGGCGTGGCACTTACAGCGCTTGCAGGTCAAGCCGGGGATGACGGGCTTGTGGCAGGTCAGCGGGCGCAGCGAAGTCCCGTTCGACGAAATGTGCCTGATGGACATCTATTACATCGAGAACTGGTCGGTGCAGTTGGACGCGCAAATCCTCATGCTGACCATCCCCCGCGTGCTGCTGCGTCACGGCGCGTACTAAAGTAGACCTATGTGTCTGCGCAATACCGGTCGTGGAGTACCTCGTATCCGAAATACTTACACACCGGACAAGACCTGTCTCATCCGTAGCTGAGTTTCTTAAGCCTCGATTTACAGAATTCGGATTACGATAAACTCAATCGAGTGTAATTTTACCGAGGCTGTATGGACGCCTTTTTTCCGCCGGGTCCGCAGAAGCATTTCGTCGCCGGAAACGCCCACCAGTTCACCCCGAACCCGTTTGCCTTTGTGACCGAGTCCGCGCGCACGTTTGGCGAACTCGTGCATTTTCGTTTTGGTCCCGCCCATGCCTATTTGATCAATCACCCGCGCGAGGCGCATTACGTCCTGTGCGAAGCGCCGGAACGCTTCACAGATCGCCCCAACTGGTTCAAGACGCTGAACAGCGGCATGGGACACGATCTGTTCACCCCGCGCGAAACCGCCCGCCGTCATGCCTGCGTCAAGACCGCTTACGATCCGCGCTGGCTGCCCGAATACGCCGATCAAATCGCCGATGCTGCGTTAATGCTCGGCTGGTCGCCGGACGATACACCGTATCTGCCCACGCATTTGAAAGCCATGACCACCCGCATGATCGCGCGGTTGCTGTTCGACCAAGCCAGCATCCCGACCGGCTTGAGCGAGGGTATCGGCTTTACGCGCCCCTTCGACGAGCGGATGTTTCACTCCCCGCTGATCCCGACATGGCTGCCGATCAGTACGCGGCGCGGGCGTCCCGGCGCGCTGGCAGGACTAAACGCCGCCGTCAGCGCGCTGATCGCACATCACCAGCAGGAAGAACGCTGCGGCATCTTCGCACGCCTGCTCTATGTCGCGCCGACCGTCGAAGCGGCGGTCGATGAAATGCTCACGCTGTTCTACGCGGGGAGCGAAATCGTGGCGAATACGCTGGCATGGGCGCTGTACCTGCTGGCGACGAATCCCGATCAGGCTGCCGAACTCCGCGCCGAACTGCATACCCTGCTCGCGGGTGAACCGCCGACCTCCGCTGATCTGCCGTATTTGTCCGTTACCGAAACCGTGATTCGCGAGACGCTGCGTCTGTACCCGCCCGTGTGGCTCATCCGGCGGCAGGCGACGCGCGAAACCCAGATCGGGCGCTTTTATGTGCCATCGGGGAGTACGCTGTACGTCAGCCCGTACGCGATTCACCACAACCCGCGCCAGTTCATCGACCCGGAAGCTTTCCTGCCGCAGCGCTTTGCGTCCGGCTACGAGCGGCGGATCAACCCGTTCAGCTATTTGCCGTTCGGCGCAGGCGCGCGGGCGAGTATGGAAGAATCGTTCGTCGTCACGCTGAGCACGCTGCTGCTGGCGGCGATTGCGGGACGCTGGGAGTTCACCGCCGCGCGCCCCGCGCCGCAAATCGAGGCGGGGCTGACGCTCAAACCCTCGTCGTTCCGACTGAGCGTCGCCACGCCGGAACGGGTATGTCTTGCCTGACTCACGCAGATGAGTCGTTCAGGCGGGTGATCAGGTCGCGCAGCGCGTGCGCCACCGCGACCAGTTGATCGGGCGCGATTCGGTCAGGCGTGTCCTGCGCCGTATGGATGACCGTCGCCATGAGCTCGTATGCCCGCGCCGAGGTAAACGCCAGCGCGGGCGTCTGGTTCATGACGAACAGCATATGGTCACCCTGATACCACTGATCGCCGGCGCTGATGTGCGGACGGGCGCTGAAGGTCGTGTTGATGACGGTTTCCATCTCCGGCGGGCAGTTGTAGAGCGAATAGGCGGCAGTACCGTGCGGATCGCCGATACCATCCAGATTCACGCCGAGCACGATCTGGTCGAAGACGCCCGCGTTCGCGTCGAGAAATGCCAGTTCGCCGCAGTTGGCGTAGTAGTCCTCGCCGTTGATGGCGACGATCTCGATGCCCAATTCGCCGTGATAATCCGCCAGCAGTTCGGCAAGCAGCAGCAGCGTGGTGATGCCGCTGGCGTTGTCGAGCGCGCCCGGCGTACCCCCTTTGGCGTCGATGTGCGCGCAGAAGACGATCCGGCGGTGCAGCGCGCCTTTGCCCGCAACAACGTTCCATGCTCGCGCCGGGAGACGCTGCGCGCGGCTCGTCAGCAGCACCCGCGATCCGGCGAAGGCTGCCAGTCGTTCGCCCTCCTCGGCGGTCATATAGATGGAAGGGATGTCGAAATCACCATCTTCGAACATGGGGTAGGGGTAGAGCGCGCCTGCCATCTGCGGACAGTGCTGCGAAGCGGTGATCAGCGCCAGCGGTTTTTTCGCTTCCAGCAGCCTGATGATCTGCTGATGTTCTTCCGGGTTGTAAAACGGGAAGTTTTTCGGCATGAGCGGCTCTCTGGCGATCTCGCCTGTGAGCAGCACGATGTGTTCGGCGAGGTCGCGCGCGGCAAGTTCGCTCACCGTCGCGATCACGGTCAGCGGGGCGCTGACCGCGCTGCCGAGCGAGTAGGGGCTGGCGGCTGCCGTAAAGGGAATGCCTTCGACGGACAAATCGACGCCGTCTGTGCGCCAGTCGAAACAGCCGAAGGCGGGTGTTTGGGTGTGAAAGCCAAACTGCGACACCGTTTCGCGGAAGAAGCCTGCTGCCCGCTGGTTGCTGGTGCTGCCTGTTGGTCGATCCGCGTAATCGATGCACAGCCGGTTGAGGTAGACCTGTGCTTTTGCTGCCCAATCCATGATCACTTCTCCTACGTCGGCGGCGGCGTGACTCGCGTGCGCCATGATCATGATTACGCACTTCTGTCTGATCTCATCCCGATTGCATGACAAATGTCACTTTTCACGGGTGACAAAGATCAAAATCAAATTGTTACAGAATCCTTTCGGTACTAGCGCGCTATTTCTGTTAGGATGTTTACTGCATCACAATTGGGCAATACGTATCGTTTATGAAGGAATGAGTTATGCAAGACGATGAGTCGGTTAAGCGCCATACACGCCACCTCGAAATGCCGGAGCCTGCGCTTCCACCTACCCCTCTCGTGCCGACCGGTCCTCTTGACAGATCACTCCCTTGGGTCATCGAATTCCGTGCGGTTGGGACCGCCACAACCCTGCAAGCTCAAGTTACAAGTTCGATGGTCTTGGGACGGACGGATACGGGGACAGGGTATGTTCCCGAAGTGGATCTGACAACGTGCGATGCGTTCGGCAAGGGGGTGTCGCGCCGTCACGCCATGATCTTCATGCGCGATGGCAAGCTCATGGTCAAAGACCTTGCCAGCACTAACGGTACGCGTCTCAACGAGGTTGTTTGCGCGCCGCAAAACGAATACCGTCTGCGTCACGGCGATGAAATTTCGCTCGGTCGGCTGCGCCTGCAAGTCTTCTTCGCCGTCGTTCCCGCGCATACTCAGCCAGTGCCCCCGGCGAAACCGCCAGCACCCATCCCGAATGGTGCGGGGAAGTCGGTGCTGATCATCGAAGACGACCGCGATGTCGGCAACGTGTTCAAGCTGGCGCTGGAGATGCAGGGGTACGCGGTGACGCTGGTCGAGGATTCGATCAAGTCGTTCTCGGCGATTGCCAAGATGCCGCCGCACGCCATCGTCATGGATTTGCTGCTGCCAGATATGGACGGGTTTGACCTCGTGCGGTATTTCCGGCGGCAAAAAGACACTGCTCAGACGCCGATCCTCGTGGTGAGCGGCGCGACCGCCGGGTATCAAATGGGGAAGGCGCTTGAAGCAGGAGCGGATATTTTCTTGGGCAAGCCGGTCGCCGTCGAGGAATTGATCCGCGCGGTCGGGGCGACGCTCAACCGCGAAGCCGCGCAAAAAGGGTGATCGCGAGTGTAGGGGCATGAGATCTCATGCC
>JACSRG010000146.1 GCA_014879865.1 Anaerolinea sp. | reverse complement strand
TGAATGTGTCAGTTGGGGTCGGCGTATACGTTGCCGTGAAAGTGCGCGTAAATGTCGCTGTTGGTGCGGGCGTGTCGCTTGGCACGGGTGTCGGCGTGCGCGTCTCGGTCGGAATTTCCGTCGGCTCAGATGTTGCGCTCGGCGCTGGCGTGTCACTGGGTGCGGCGGTCGGCGTGTGCGTCTCCGTAGGCACGTCCGTCGGCGTTTCTGTCGGGGCTGGCGTGTCGCTTGGCGTGATAGTCTCTGTCGGCGTCTCGGTGGCGACTAATGCTTCTGCGTCCCGCGCAAGGGCGGTGACGGTCGCTGCTACCGAAGTCACGGTCAGTCCGGCGATGACTTCCGTCCCATTTGGCATCAGGGTCGCCTGTGCGACGACGGGCGGCGTTTCGGAAACCGGCAGTGTGAAGCGCACAGTCGGGCGCAGCGTCGCACTGACGGCGGTTTGCCCCACCGGCGTGATTTGAGCAGTCGCAGCACCCGGCTGATTCGCATTGGAGACGGACAGCACAATCCCGAAGATCACGGCGAAGGCGATCACGCCGACGGCGACGATGGCGACGACCAGCTCATTCCCGATGTCACGACGCACGTTCCACCTCTGGATGCAGTTCAAGCGGCAGAGTAAAGCTAAAAGTACTGCCAATCCCGGTACGGCTTTCCAGCCAGATTTCGCCGCCATGCGCTTCGATTAAAGCACGCGCAATCGCCAAGCCGACGCCGGTATCACCCAAGCCCTGAATCAGCGGATTTTCGGCTTTGTACTTGCGCGCAAACACTCGGCTTTGATCTTCGGGCGCGATGCCGCCGCCGCGATCCTCAATCGAGACGAGCACGCGGTCGGCAACACCCGCGCGGGTGCGCCGCGAGTCACGGCGCGCGGTGACGAACATTTCGCTCCCCGGCGGCGACGCGAGATAAGCATTGGTGAGAAGCTGCCCAATGATCTGCGACAGCGCATCATGATCGGCGCGGGCGGGCGGCATCCCATCTTCGAGGTTCAGATGGACGGTCAAGCCCTTCTCGCGCAAGGTAGTCGATGCCGCCGTGATCGCGTCTTCGATCACCGAGACGACATCGACACGTTCCGGCACGAGAGTGAACCGTCCCGCATCTAACGTAGTAATGCGCGTGAGGTCTTCCATCATCGATGTGAGCCGGGTGACATTGGCGGAAACGCGCTGCAAGAACTTGCGCTGCATCTCGCCGAGAATACCCGCCGACTCGTTAAGCAGCAGTTCCACATAGCCGACAATCGAGGTCATCGGCGTGCGCAGTTCCTGCACCATGCCGACGATCAGATCGGGGTTGTCGGGGCGGTAAGCGGGCTGCACGCTCTGGGCGTTGGCGCGAATTTGCAGCATTTCCAGCCGATCATCGGCTGCCGCCAGCGCGCTGCGCATCTCGTTGACCTGCCGTTCGAGGTCACTGCGCTGCGTCGAAAGCTCTTCGATCATCTTGGTCAGCGAGCCGACGCCGTCCGCGCCAAGCTGCTCCAAGCGTTCGCGGTCACCTTCCACCCGCGCCAGCAGTTGATCGCGCTCGTTTTCGACCGCGCGCAAATGTGCCGTCAAACGGTCGCGTTCGCGCACGAACTGGCTGCGCTCGTTGCTCAACTGCTCAATTTCGGTATGCAGCGCTGCCTGCTCTTCATGCGCCTCGGTCAATTCCTGCTCAAAACCGGCGACTTCTGCCATCAGGCGCGCCTGCTGCTCCTTGAGTGCCACCTGACGCGCGCTAAGTTCCTCTTTGTCCGTACGCAAACGGTCACGCTGGCGGGTGACGGCTTCGCGATCCGCTGCCAAGTGCTTGATTTCGGTCGAAAGCGCTTCCAGCCGTGCTTCGCGTTCTTCTTCACGCCGAATTGCGACTTCAAGCTGCGCGCGTTCATTCAGCAGCGCATCGCGTTCGCGCTTGAAGGCTTCACCCTTGGCGATCAAGGTCGCGCGCTGTTCATACAACTGGCTGATCAACTGGGCGACACCTGCCGTCCCGCCCTGAATGCCGAGCGCGTCTAGCTGTGTCTCGATGTCGGTTAGCTTGGTCGCCAATTGTTCGCGATCCAGTTCCAGCCGCGCTTTTTCCGCGCCCATCCGGTCGATCATGTCCTGAATGACCGCCGGGATCGGCGCGCCGCGCCGCAGTTCCGCCAACTGATCCTGCAAGCTGTCACGCTGCTGCACCAGCAGATCGCGTTCGCGCTTGAGCACGTCGATCATGCTGCCGAACATGACTTCATGATCGCCCGCCGTCGCGCCCGCCAGCGCCGTCTCAGCTTCGCGCAGTCGTACCGCCAGCAGATCACGCTCCTCGACGAGCTTCTGCTGCTCGTCGTTCAGCACCGCGATTCGCTGCGTGATCGAGCGTCCCTCTTCGGTGTCACCCAAGCCGGACGTGACCCGTGAGCGCTCGTCGTCCAATTCGAGGTTGAGCTTGGTCACCTGGCGCGAGAGTTCCGCGATCTGGCGGCGCGCGGCGTCGAGTTCCCCCGTGATCTGCTGGCTTTTTTCGGTATCCAGCAGTTCTGGCAAGCTGTCGTCAACCAGCGCGCCGAGCATCTGTTCCTCGCGGGTACGCAGATTCGCCGCCGCCGTGCTGAGCGCCAGCAGGTTTGCCGCAATGATGCCGATCCCCTTGAGCAGTTCCGTCTCCGGCGGCGTGAGTTCACGGCTGGAATACGGCTGCCCGATCACCAGCACGCCAAGCAGTTCTTTTTCCGTCACAAGCGGCTGAAAGTACGTCGGACCAATCGGTTCGATGTCTAAACGGGAATACAGATCATGCAGTTCCTCGATATTGCGATCCGGGTACAGCGGACGCTGCATCCGGCGCTCAATCGCGTTGACCAGCGTCGGCTGCGCCTCAAGGTTGACCGACATGCTGGTGATCGAGCGCGTCATGACTTTATCCACGCCCCATTCGATGTCGGCGTAATTGGCGCTTTGCACACGGAGCAGCGCGCCAATATCAGCGCGCAGGACGGTCAGCGTCGAGGTGACGATCCGTTCCGGGATCGTTTCGAGGGTGGCGTGTTCCAGCATCATGCCGAGCGCGCGCATTAACTGAGTCGCCTCGCGATCCGCCGCGCTTGACGGAGGTGCTTCTGGTGTTTCCACGCGTATGGTCGGCAAGACGACGGGCTTATCTTCGACCTGTTTTTCGAGATGCGCCAGAATGACGCGGTAGATCAGAATCGGGACGAGGATCAACGCGGCAACAAACGTCAGCCGGATCACGCCGGAATAATCGCCGATGATGTTCCCCTGCGCCGTCTGGACAAGCGTCCCAACGTAGCCGAACAACGTCACGACGAAAAAGACGAGTTTGAGCGGTACGTCGGCAATATGGCGAAAATACAAAATCAGCAGCAGCACACCGAACGCGGACAGCACCGCCGCATTGAACGTCCATGCGACGCCGAATCCGCTGAGGTTGAAATCGGAACGCGCGTAATCCCCTGCCCATTCAACGCCCGTAAAGACGAAACCGAGCGCCGCCGCGCCGATCAACAGCAGCAGGATGATGTCCGGCGCGCGCCCCCAGCGATCCGAGTCGGCGGTGATGAATGCCCACCCCAGCAGCACGAGCGCGACCACCTGCGCAATGCGTTCCATCGGTGGGAGGATCGAGTCGGCGGGCTGCCCGCTGAGCAGCGCAAACAGCGCGCCGATCAACAACAGCGCCCACGCAATGACGACGCCGCCCATCGCGAGCACGTACTGGCGATAGGCGCGCGCGGTGGGGTGCTTTACCCGCTGCCCAAGCGCCATGAAGAAGCCCGCTTGGCTGATCGCCATGACGATCAAGTAGTACAGCAGGTCACCGGGAGGACGAAGAAACAAACTCGTGAAGTCGACTGGTGTCAAGGGATCAAACCAACCTTTTTCTCACCTACCAGTATAACATATGCAGAATTTTTGACAGGTTTATTTTCGGTTTGTTCAAGTGCCAATGGATTCCGTTTGTGGTTGACGTGTTCCCGCCTCTCGGCTAAACTGATCACTCGGTGTCCGTATAGGTAGTTTAGCGTATGTCATCTCTTAGTGGACTGGGGACACGACGGCGTTCGCGTCGGCTTCCGATTATTCCCCTCTTTTCGTGGTTGTTGATCCTCGCGGCGCTTGGTCTGCTGATGCTTGAACTCATCCGGTTCAGCCAGCAGGCTGCCCGTTTTTCGACCGATGTCATGGTCGCAGGCGTCCCGGTCGGCGGGCTGTCCGCCGTCGATGCGGCGACGCGCATCGAAGAGGCATATGCGCAGCCGGTCACGCTGTGGTATGCCGACAGTCCAATCCAGCTTGACCCGGCGTCGATTGGCTTTCGCACCAACCGCGAAGCGATGCTCGCACAGGCGCGGGCGGGCGGCGTCAATGATGCGGCGTTCTGGGAACGCTTCTTGAATTACCTGCTCGGACGGGAATCCGACACAAAAATCAATGTCGAACTGGTCGCCGATTATCAGGCGGCACTGCTGCGGCAGATCGTGAGCGACATTGCAACACGCTACGACCGTCCCCCCGGCGAGGGCAGCTACGATGTACAAACGCTCACATTTCGGATGGGCGAGCCGGGCTACATCCTCGATGTGCAGACTGCGCTGCCGATGATCGACGCCGCGCTGCGCGACCCGCTCAACCGGCAGGTCGTGCTGCCCGTTTCCGGGACGGACGGACGCAACACGCAGATTGACTCGCTGCGGCAGTTGATCATCGCCTATCTTGACTCGGAAGGCTTCGTCTACGACGGGCAGTCCACCATCGCCTCGGTCTACATCATCGACCTTGAGACGGGCGAAGAAGTCAACATCCTCGGCGATGTCGCCTTCTCCGCCGCCAGCACGGTCAAAGTCTCGATTCTGGTGGATTACTTCCGCAACACGCTGTTTGCGCCGAGCGATGACATCGCGTTCCTGATGGCGCAGTCGCTCCTGTGCAGCAATAATAGTTCGTCCAACCTGCTCATGGAGCAGATCGGCGGCACGAGCCCCGATCCATTGGCGGCGGGCATCAGCGATGTGAGCAGCACGCAGCAGTACATCGGCGCGCGCAATTCGTACCTCTCCGCACCGCTCTACTTGGGAGCGGGTCAGCAGTTATTCTCCGTCCCTGCCCCCACGACCGCGCCGAATCCGAATTTCAACACGGGTGCCGATCTGTACAACCAGACGACCACCGAAGACTTGGCAACCGTCTTCAACCTGATCTACGACTGCGCCGAATACGGGTCAGGGCTGATCGCAGCATACCCGGACGGCAGTTTCACCCAGAACGAATGCCGCCAGATGATTGAATTGATGAGCGCTAATGACCTCGAACGGCTGCTGCAAGGCGGCATTCCGCCAGACGCGCGTATTTCGCATAAAAACGGTTGGCTGGAAAATGTACACGGCGATGCGGGGATCGTCTTTCCGCCGAACGGGCGCAACTACGTGATCGCGGTGTTCGTGTGGGAAAACACGGATTTCTTCAGCTACCTGCGCGCTTGGCCCCTGATCGAAGGTGTCTCGCGCGCCGCGTGGAACTACTTCGTACCGGAGCAGCCGTTGATCGCCCCGCGCACCGATCTACCGGATGAAGCGCAAGACTGTGCTGTGTTCTCTCCGCCCTACGGCGAGGTCAACCTCGACGACATCAACAGTTGGCGCAGTCAGTAGCGTGACCACTCTCCCCGCTAAAGCGGGGAGCTTCTCAGGCTACGTGTGCGCTTACCGTCTCCCGAAGG
>JACSRG010000820.1 GCA_014879865.1 Anaerolinea sp. | reverse complement strand
GGTGCTGCCCCAGATCACCGCGCCGACTTCGAGTTCGCCGTCGTCGTCGCCCGTATTCGGCACAGCGCTGATCGCGTTGCTGGCGGACGACCAGATCGCCGCGCCGTCGAAATCCGGGTAGCCGAGGAAGACCGCCGCCTGTCCGTCCGGTGACAGCGTCACGCGGTTCGGGTCGCCGGTGTACGCCATGTTGGTATCCAGCACCTCCCAGAACATGCCCATGTCCGGCGTGATGTCGAAGCGCAGCCGGAGCGAGTTTTCGGGGCTGCGGCGGCTGAGCAGATGCGGCACGTCACGGAACGGCACGCCGACTCCCGTCCGCCCGTCGAGCAGCGTCCAGCGACCGGAGGCGTAGAACACGCCGACGTAGGTTTGCTCCGCGCCCTCGACCGGAAACACGTCGAGCACGTAATCGTCGGGGACGGGCGCAAGACGCGGCGCGGCGTTCTGTGTCCCCACCGGGCTGACGATCAGGTACGCCTGTTCGCCTGCCGCATCAGCGGACAGGTTGACGATCAGCAGATTGTCGCCCCAGCGGACAGACGGCGCTTGCCCCTGCGTGACGGTCATGGCGATGTCGGGCACAAGCACGCTCGTCGTCCCTTCGGTCAGGTCGTGGATCATCAGGCGCGGCGTTTCCGCCCCGAAATTGAACTCCGTCCACGCGAGTTGTATCCCGTCCGGCGACCATGCAGGCGCGGAACGAACAATCGCGTTGTCGGGCGTCCCTTCCTCGAACAACGCGGCGTCCTCTGGTTGCCCGGCGATCAGCGTGGACGCGCCGCTGAGCACATCCAGCACGGCGATGTCGGCGGGCAGGTCGATGTCCGCGATTTCGCCTTCCGCTTCGACGCGATCCAGCGCCTCGATCCCGACCAGCGCCGCCTGCTTGTAGGCGATGCGCGACTCGTCCGGCGAAATCACCGGGCTGGAGATCGTCCCACTGGCGGTGAGCTGCGCGGGCACGAGGTTCGGCTCCACGCGGTACAGGTCACCACCCGACCAGAAGAAAAATGGCGGGGGCGTTTCTTGTGCAAACGTGCCATAGGCACTCATGAGCAATAAAGCGATCATCAAGAAGCGTTTTCGCAGCATGTCATATCCGTATGAGCAGATTGAACCACTCGACTGATTATGGCGTAATTCTGTGTACAACGCACAAGCGCCTGCCATTACACTCGTGTCTCCTTGCGAAGCGCGGTATCTCGTGTTAAGTTTCTAGGTAGCTAGGTTAATGGGTTTTTAGGAATTGGCGGTTAACGCGGTTCCCCTGCTTACTTTTCTTCTAGGAGGTCAGTAATGCCGAAGTTTTCACGTCTCACAGTGCTGCTGCTGCTGATCGCGCTGGTGTTGGGCGCGGTTGGTGCGGTTGCCGCACAGGATGGTCCGAAGATTCTCGTCACCGGTCGTCAGATGGGTCCGAGCGACATTCCTACGCTCGATCCGTCGTTAGCGGAAGATGTCCCCTCGAATCAGATTATCGCCGAAATCTTCCCCGCCCTGCTGCGCCTGAACGAAGAAACCGTCGCGGTTGAGAACGGCGTCGCCAGCTACAGCGTCTCGGAAGATGGTCTGGTTTACACCTTCAGCATCATGCCGGACATCGCGTGGGTGCGCTACAACGCCGAAAGCGGCGCGGTTGAACAACTGACCGCCGAAGACGGCACGCCCCTGTTCGTGACGGCGCAGGACTTCGCCTATGGTATGCTGCGCACGCTCGATCCTGCCACCGCCGCGCCGTATCAACTGGTGTGGGCTCCGTGGGTTCAGGGCGGCGTCGAATACGCCACCGAAGCCGGTTCGGTTGAAGATGTCGCCATCCGCGTCGTCGATGACCTGACCCTCGAAGTGACCGTCCCGCGCATTGCCGCGCCGACCGCGCTGATCTACTCGCGCTGGTTCGCCGTCGCGCAGCCGCAGGCGATCATCGAAGAATTCGGCGATTTCTGGATCAACCCGGAAAACATCGCCACCTACGGACCGTTCGCGCTCAAGGAATGGGTGCGTGGTGACGGCGGCAGCCTGACCATGATCAAGAACCCCTTCTGGGCTGGCACGCCTGAAATCCCCGCCCCGGCGCTCGACGAAGTTCAGTTCCGCTTCCTCGACGAAACCACTCAGTTCACCGAATTTGAAGCGGGCAACCTGCATGTTGCCGAAGCCCCGGCGGACGCGATTGATCGTATCCTGAGCGATGCTGACCTCGCTGCGCAGTATCACATCGCCCCCGGCACCTGCACCTACTGGTACGGCTTCAACGTCGAGATGGCTCCGTTCGACGATGCCCGCGCGCGCCGCGCCTTCTCGATGGCGATTGACCGTCAGGCGATTGTCGATAACGTGACCCGTCAGGGCGAAATCCCGGCGTCGTTCTTCGCGCTGCCCAGCCTTGTCGCCGCCCCGACGAGCGAAATGTTCCCCGACCTCGGCATTTCGAGTGATGCCGCCGCCGCGCAGGAACTGTGGAATGAATACCTGACCGAAACCGGTCAGAACGCCGCCGACATCCAGATCACGCTGTACCACAACGAAAGCGCGCTGCACGGCGCGATTGCGCAGGCGGTTCAGCAGATGTGGAGTGAAACCCTCGGCGTGAACGTCCAGATCACGACGGCGGACTTTGCGACGTACCTCGATCAACGCGGCAACTATCAGGTCTTCCGCGCTGGTTGGTGCTTCGACTACCCGGATGCCCACAACTTCTATTATGATGTGCCGTTCCACAGCGACCTCGTGAGCGAAAACGACACGCACTGGAGCAACGCAGACTTCGACGCGCTCATCGACGAAGCCTTCCTGCTCACCGACCCGGCAGAACGCGCGGCGATGTACGCTCAGGCGGATGACATCCTCGTCAACGTCGATGCCGCTGCTGCTCCGATTTACTACTATGTGACGAACGACATGACCGCGCCGAACGTCACCCGTACATACTCGATGATCACCACCGAGTACTACGAAAAGTGGGACATGAACTAAAGTAGATTCCTTGTAGGGGCATGATATATCATGCCCCTACTCATCTGGTTAGCTGAAAGTAGGCGGTTATGGCACGGTTTGTCGCGCGGCGTTTGATGTGGCTGCTGCTGGTCTTATTTGTGGTGAGTATGGTGACGTTCGTCCTCATGCGGCTCGTGCCGGGGGGACCCTTTGCCACCGAGCGCGGCGTGCCGGAAACGGTGCTGCGGGCGCTTGAAGAAAAATACAATTTGAATGCGACGCTGCCGGAGCAGTACCTCAAATGGATCGGGGACATCGTTATTCCGCGCATTACCGACGACACCTATCGTCCTTCTGCCGTCAACGATTACTTGATCAATATTTCGCTTGACTTTATTCAAGAAGATACTGACTTTCGCTGGATGAATTTTGGTCCGTCGCTGCGTGTGCGCAGCCGCACGGTGAACAATATTTTTCAGGAAAATTTGCCGATTTCAGTGCAGTTAGGCATAGCGGCACTGGCGGTGGCGATGTCGATTGGCGTTCCCGCCGGGGTCATCGCCGCACTCAACCGCAACTCGTTCGGGGACTACGCCGGTATGGGGGTGGCGATTATCGGCGTATCCGTGCCGGTGATTATCATGGGACCGACACTGCAATACCTGTTCGGGGTGCAGTGGGGCATCCTGCCCGTTTCCGGTTGGGGCAAACCGGAAAACGTGATTTTGCCCGCGTTCGCGCTCGGCTTTGCGCAGTCGGCACTGCTTGCGCGCTTGACGCGCGCCAGTCTGCTGCAAGTGCTGAACGAAGATTACATCCGTACGGCGCGTGCCAAAGGTTTGAGCGAACGCATGGTGATCATCTTCCACGCGATGAAGAACTCACTCATCCCGGTCGTGACCGTGCTCGGACCGCTGTTCGCGGCGCTGCTGACCGGGACATTCGTCACCGAGACGATCTTCGGCATCCCCGGCATGGGGCGCTATTTTGTCACAGCGGTGACTAACCGTGATTATCCCGTCATCATGGGGACGATCCTGCTCTACGCGGGCTTCCTCGTGCTGGCGAACATGCTGGTCGATATTTTGTATGCGTGGCTTGACCCGCGCATTCGGTTCTAGAGGAGGGTCGAGAATGGCAACCGTACAAAAAAGCGAACAGCTCTCCAACGTCGCCAAACTGAGTACGCGTCCGAAGGGCGAAAGCCTGTGGATCGATGCGTGGCGGCGGCTGCGTAAGAATCGCATGGCAGTCTTGGGTTTGATCATCATCATCCTGATGGTGATCATGGCGCTCTTCGCCCCGCAGCTTGCGCCGAAAAGTCCTTCCAAGCAAACACTGGCGGATAACAACGCCGTGCCGCGCTGGGTGACTGGTCTCTTCCCGAACATGATCCCGCGTGACGAGGGCGGCTACGTCAATATCAACGAAAATTACCCGATTGGCGCGGATAACCTCGGTCGTGACCTGCTCAGCCGCATCATCTTCGGCGCGCAGGTGTCGCTTGCCGTCGCGTTCATCGGACCCCTGTCAGCGATGATCGTAGGTATCCCGTTTGGCTTGGTATCGGGCTACGCGGGCGGCAGAGTCGATAACCTGATGATGCGCATCGTCGATATTATGTACGCCTTCCCGACCCTGCTGCTGATCATCCTGCTGATGGCGTTCTTCCGGTCGAGCACGGCGCAAAACGCCCCCGGCACGCTGGCGTATGAACTGGGCAGACTCGACGCTTCAATCGGCGGGATGCTGTTCATCGCGGTGGGCGTCGGCTTTACGTCGTGGATGGGCTTGGCGCGCTTGGTGCGCGGGCAAATCCTGTCGGTGCGCGAGAAAGAATACATTGAAGCGGCGCGGTCGATGGGCGTCGGCACACGCGGCATTATGTTCCGCCACATGCTGCCGAACATCCTCGGACCCATCATCGTCGCGGAGACGCTGACGATCCCCACCTACATCTCGTATGAGGCGTTCCTGTCGTTCATCGGCTTGGGTGTGCAAGCACCGACGCCGAGTTGGGGCGGCATGATCGCCGACGGCGCGCGTTCGATCACGTCGTATCCCTATCAGGCGATCTTCCCCGCCGTCGCGCTGTTCCTGATTATGTTCGCCTTCAACTTCTTGGGCGACGGTCTGCGCGACGCGCTCGATCCCCGGATGCGCGGCGTCGATTAAGCAGGAAGCCCTGAGCGGTCAGCAAAGGTGTTTTTGCTGACCGCTTTTTTATTTGTACAGCTCACCGCTGCTTTCGTTTGAAAAATGTAACTTGACCTCATGCGCGAAGCCTAATATCATTAGTCTTGTAAAGCCTAATCGCGTTAGTTTTGAGGAGTGACATGATGCAGCCGGTCATGAAAACGCACAAACAGGTCGTGGGCGCGGCGCGGCGCAAAGCGGCAGTCAAGCCGAGCGCGCCAAATCTCTATCTGCGGCTCGAAGGGCTGGTCTTGTTTGCCGGCGCGGTGCTGCTGTTCGCGGCGCAGCATGGGAACGGGTGGATGCTCGCGCTCCTGCTGCTGGCACCAGACCTCAGCGCGCTCGGCTATCTGGTCAACACACGGGTTGGCGCGGCGACATACAACCTCGCCCATAACTACCTGCTGCCGGGAATCCTGCTGCTGATCGGCGTGAGCGCCGCCAACCCCCTCGTGATCCAGCTTGCGGCGATCTGGTTCGCGCACATCGGCATGGATCGCGCGGCAGGCTACGGGCTAAAATACGCGGCAGCCTTCAAAGACACGCATCTACAGCGGGTATAGGACACACATATGCCGTATCCGGCGCAAGTACAGGTCGAAAC
>JACSRG010000419.1 GCA_014879865.1 Anaerolinea sp. | reverse complement strand
AAATGGGATGTATCCGTGCCGGGAACCGGTGGACGGGATGAAATCGGGCATCTTGCCGCCGCCTTCGACGGGATGCTGCGTGAATTGAAGAGCGTGTACAGCGAACTCGAAGACCGGGTCACACGCCGCACCGCCGAACTTTCCGCCACCAACATCAAGCTGAGCGAGGCGCAGCGCAAAGCCGAAGAAGCCAGCCGCGCCAAGTCGCAGTTTCTTTCCAACATGAGCCACGAACTGCGTACGCCGCTCAACGTGATCATCGGCTACTCGCATTCGATGCTGTTCATGCCGCAGATGTTCAAAAATGAGCCGATGCCGGAGATTTACCGCCCCTACCTGAAACTCATCGAAGACAACGGGCATTATCTCGTCGGACTGATTAACGACATTCTCGACTTGAGCAAGATCGAAGCGGGCAAGCTGGAACTCGCCTGCACGACGATTGAACTTCCGGAGATTTTTCGCGGCGTGCTGGCAACGGCGACCGGACTCCTCAAAGACAAGACGCTTCAGCTTCGCCCCGACTACCCGGAGAACCTGCCGCCCGTCTGGGCTGACCCGATTCGCGTGCGTCAGGTGATCCTCAATTTGCTGTCGAATGCGGTCAAGTTCACCACGACCGGCAGTGTCACGCTCAAAGCCGAAGTGTCGGGCGATTGGGTCGCGATTTCCGTGATCGACACCGGGATCGGCATACCCGAAGACGCCCGCACGACCATCTTCGACCGCTTTCACCAGATCAGCACGCGTTCCTTCAGCGAGATCATCGGCACGGGCTTGGGGCTGGACATCGCCAAGCAGATCAGCCAGATGCACGGCGGCGATCTGGAGGTCTACAGTGAAGTCGGTAAAGGCAGCAAATTCACGTTCACGCTGCCTATCGCCACGCCCGCACAGCAGGATATGGGCAGAGTGCCCGCGCAGGTCAACGAGGCATTCACCCTATTTGATCCGGGTGCTCTACACGCGGACGAAGTCCTGTCGATCTTGCTGGTCGAAGACGAAGTGAGCATGCGCGAACTGCTGCGGCGGGCGTTAGAGAGCGCGGGCTATATCGTGATCGACACCCACGACGGCGCGCAGGTCATGGAACTGGCGCTCGGCTTAGTTCCGCATTTGATCATCTTGGACGTGAATCTGCCGCACGTCAGCGGTTGGGACGTGATCGAGCAGTTGAAAAGCGAAACGACGACGGCATCGATTCCGATCATCGTCTGCACGGCTTCCACCGACCACAGCCGCGCCGAAAGTCTGGAAATCGAAGAGTTCATCGTCAAGCCTGCCACCCCTGAACGGGTGATTCGCGCCGTGCGTAAGGTGCTGGCGCAGCCGGAAGATAACCAAATTAGCGACTAGAGAGACAGAAATTTATGGGCTATATTCTTCTTGTCGAGGACAACCAAGACAACGCCAATATGATCATCCATATCCTCGAATCGGCGGGATATGAAGTGCGGCATTACAATCGCGGGCTGCCTGCTGCACAAGCCGCGCGCCGGGCACACCCCGATTTGATCGTCATGGATTTCAACCTGCCGGATGTCGATGGGCGGGTGCTGACGCTGCTGTTGGTGCAGCAGTTGGGCGGCAGGCTGAAAGCGCCGCCGATCATCGCGTGCACGGCGCGTGTGGGCAACCTTGAGGCAAAACTCGCCGAGCAAGCGGGCTGCTCCGCCTTCCTGAGCAAGCCCTTCGCGCCGGAAAGCCTGCTGACGCTCGTCAACCAACTCGTCAAACCGCCCTGAGATGCGTTATCCTTCAAGAACAAAATAGCTTTTCTATAAATTGGGGTCGTTATGGATCGTCGAACGTTTCTCAAACATGCCGTCTTAGCCGGTGGACTGTCGCCGCTGATCGCCAAGCTGCCGGAGCGCCGGACTGATCCACCGCTGCGCGCTGCCATGATGAACGACGGGTTGGTGGTAAGCTGGGGCGCGCAAGGTCGGCAGGCGGCGGAACAGATGGGACGCTGGCTCGGCGTCGAGATCGTCTGGTTTGACGGCAACCTTGACCTCAATCAACAGCGAGCCAACATGGCGGAAATCGCCGAGGGAGATTGGGATTTTGTCGCCGTACAGCCGGGCAGCATCGGCACGCTGGTCGAATCGACGGAGCGCTTGACCAGCCGGGGCATCCCGGTGGTCGATATGGATACGCTCATCGCGCCGTTCCCGCATTTGCAAGAACTCGGCATCTTGACCTTCATCACGCCGGATAACGTCATGATGGCGGAGAGCGTCGTGCAAGCGCTCGTCGATAAAATGGGCGGCGCGGGCAAGATCGCGCATACGTGGGGGCGGCAGGGTCACACTGGCGCGCAAGGACGGGCGCAGGGCTTTTACAATGTCATCCACCGCTATCCTGACATCGAAGTCGTAGACGATCAACCGGGCGATTGGAACGTCAGCCTGACGACCGACATCTGGGAAATCCTGCTCAATCGCCATCCCGATCTGAAAGCGGGTTTTCTGCACAATGATGACATGGCACTCGCGGCGCGAAGCGTCGTCGAGCGGCACGGGATGCAAGATCAGGTCATTTTGGGCGGCGTCGATGCGATGGTTCCCGCGATCCAAGCCGTCAGCGATGGGCGGCTTGTGGCAACTGCGCGCAATTCCTCGCCGCGCGTGCATGGCTGGGCGGTGCTGGCGGGTTACTATGCTGCCGTCATGGGGCTGGAACAGGCGCGCCTTGATATTCCGTCAATGATCGTCGCCGATGGTCCGCTGATTACGCTGGATGTCGAAAGCGATCCAGAACTGGCGAATGAGCCGTGGAAAATACGTGGTTATGGGCGAAACAATCTTTCTTCGTACATCTGGGCACAAGAACAGCTCGTTTTTTGACCTCAAGCTCTCGGTCGCAAGTCTCAAGAGTCTCATACTCGTCATCGGCGCGGCAGTGGCGCTCTCCATCGGGCTGCTGACCGCGTATGCCGCCCTCAACCTGCGACCGGTGGACGCGCTGCTGACGCGCCTCGAACACGTCAGCGCGGCGGCGCAGGACATCGCCGAGCAAAGCTGGCAGGTGAAAGCGTATCTGACGGCGGGCAGCGACTACGCCGCCGCCGAACACGCCGCACTCGCGATTCAGGCAGCGGTCGAGCGCCTTGCTCCCCTCATCGACGACTACAACGCCTTGAATCAACTGGAAGCAGCGTCGGCAGCCTATATCAATCTGCTGCGCAGTTATCACAATGTGGCAGGGGCAGCGGATACCGGCGACACGCTCACCCTGCTGCGCGCCGAACTCGACGCCACCGGGAATTCGCTCGATCAGGTCGTGAACAGCATCCGCATGAGCAGCCTCGCCGCCGCGCGGACGATCACCGCCCCACTGCCGGATCAGATCGTGCGGCTGGCGTTCGCCGTGCTCCTCGTCCTCGGCGCAATCTTCGCCCTCGGACTGCTGCTGCTGGAGTCGGTCACGCAGCACAGCGCCCGCTTCCTGCGCGACCTACGCGAGATCACGTTTCAAATCACCGACGGGCACTTCGACGCACGCGTCAACTTAAAGGATGAAGTTGATCCCGACCTCATCCAATTGGGGTTGGCAGTCAACCGCATGGCGGACAATCTCAAAGCGGCGCAGCAGTCAGAATTCGCGGCGACTGAACAGAATCGCCTGCAACTGCTCAAACTGGCGCGGCAGGAGCGGATGAACGCCATTCTTGAGGAGCGGCAGCGCATCGCCCGCGAACTGCATGACAGCGTCAAACAACAGTTGTTCAGCATCACGCTGTCGGCGGGCGCGGTGCTCAATCTGTTGACCGATGCGCCGGCGCTGGTGAAAACGCATCTCGAACATATCAAGCAGACAAGCTATTCGGCGCAGTCGGAGATGACCAACCTGCTGCAAGAACTCGTCTCGATGCCGCTGCAAGATAAGCGGCTCGAAGATGCCCTGCTCGACCATCTAAATCCGCTGTGCGCGACGCACGGTCTAAAACTGCTGTGGCGTACCGATGGCACCAACACGCTGACCATCGCACAGGAGCACGCGCTGTTCCGCGCCGTCCAAGAAGCGGTCGCCAACGTCGTGCGCCACAGCAGCGCGACGGTGCTGCGTGTGTCGCTGCGTTACGGCTTGGTGACCTATGTTATAGTAGAAGATAATGGCACGGGTTTCGCTTCTGATGACATCGCGTCTACGTCGAACGGTCTGGCGATGATGCGAACACGACTCAAACGCGTGGGCGGGAGCTTCGAGATCGAATCCACGCCGGGAGCAGGCACACGTCTGACCATACAATTAGATTTGCGTAGAAGATGAGTGAATTTATGAATACTGCGGCTGTTCGTGTCATGATCGTAGACGATCACGGCATGGTACGTTTTGGACTGCGTGGCTACCTCGAAACCGTTCCTACCTTGCGCGTCGTCGGCGAAGCCGGGAGCGCCGAAGAAGCGCTCGACCTGCTGCGGACACTCGCCGTCGATATTATCCTGATGGATCTGGTGCTTCCGGGCATTTCCGGCGCGGAAGCGATTCAGCGCATCGGCGAACTGTACCCGGAGGTGCGCGTCATCGTCATGACGAGCTTTCTCGACACGGCGCATGTCCTCTCGGCGGTACGGGCAGGCGCATCCGGTTATCTCCTCAAAGACATTCTCCCGGACGACCTTGTGCAGGCGATCAGCGCCGTGCATAACGGACAGTCGGTCATGCATCCCAAAGTCGTCACGTTGATCGCGGCGAACCTCAATCCAGCCCAGCAGGCGGAATTGGAATTAGGCAAGAGCCTGAGCGACCGCGAACTTGCGGTGCTGCGACTGCTCACGCAGGGGCGGCAGAATCACGAGATCGCCATCGAACTGAACGTGAGCGAAAACACCGTGCGGACGCATGTGAGCAATATCCTGACCAAGCTGGATGTACGCGACCGCACCCAAGCGGCATTGTTCGGCGTGCGCTTCTTCGAGGCGCTGGCACACGGATAACCGGCGGCAAACGACAGAGTGCCGCTTGCCGCCGATCAGAGCTATAGTATCAGCGCGCGAGCGGATTCTCGCTGACAAGGACGAGCGTTCCCGGTTCGAACAGCGTGGCACAGGTAAAACCGGGGAACGGTTCGACGGTGTAGCTGCCGATAATTTCCGCGTGCCGGGGCATTCCGCTTGCCGCTAACCAGATCAACGTGCCCGACCCGCGCAGACAGAAGACCGCGCCATCTTGGAAGTAGGTCAATCCGGGCGGGCTGAAGATGTCCACCGCCTGCTCGACGCCGAGATCCAGCAGCCCCGGTACGCCGAGATTGGCTTCGCTGTAGAGCGGGTTGCCCAACCATGAGGTCGGCGCGCCGTTCTGATACAGAATGCGGCAGTTGATCGCGTAGCTGGTCGCATCCGGCGCGCTGCTGCGCACCACCCCACCCGCGTCAAAGTTATGCGCTTCGCACGTCGGGACAGGCGGCGGCGGTGGCGCGTCGCTGATGATGACCGTGACCGCCGGGAGCGCGAGACTCGACGGGTATTCCGGCGTGTTGTTGGTGGTGATGATGTGAGCAATCGTGGTCATGCGATCCGTGTTGACCGCCGCCTGCTCGACCACATCCACTGTCATAACGACCGTCCCGCCATTGCTGAACGTCAGCAGAAGCGGCGACGTGCTGCTGCCGTTGACCGTGACTTCTGCCACGTCGAAGACTACCGCCAGCGTGAACGGCTGACTGGGTGTCGTGCCCACGGTAATGGTATAGGTTTGCGCCGCGCCGTTCTCGGTCATTTGCAGCGTGGTCGGGGTGATGCTGATGCCTGCC
>JACSRG010000535.1 GCA_014879865.1 Anaerolinea sp. | reverse complement strand
CGTCGTGATCGATCCGGCGGTCGATGGCAGCGGCTTGTCTGCCAATGCGTCGTCGCTGGCGTTGATCCTGAGCGATGGCACGCTCAAGCGCACGGCAAACGCGCACAGCGCCTCCCCAAGCTGGACGAGCGTCAATCTGCGGGCACTGCCCAACTGGCTTGGCGATGAGGCGGTGGATTTCGTCGTGGACGCCTTCAGCCCGAAGTATCTCGGCACAGGCGCGGCGATCAACGGCTGGATCGCCACCGGGCAAGCGCCGAATGCGGCAGTTCTGCGCATCGGCGACCTTGCCGGTACTCCCGCCCTGACGAACCAGAAGTCGATTTTTGTCGGCAGCGGGTTTGGCGTCAACGCGCAGTTTGAGCGCGGGGCGCAGAACTGGGGCATCGTCGTCACGTCGAGCGGCGGCGGCACGCTGGTCTACTACACGACGAACGGCACAAGCTGGACGACCGTCACCGTCGATACGTACTACGACACATGGGGCAATACGTGGCGCTGCGGGCTGACGCTCAACCCGCACACGGCAGGCGAGGCGTATCTCTCGACCCTGCTTGCCAGCGGGGCAAGCAACGCCGCGACTCCACCGAGCGGCGTGATCCTCAAGACGACCAACTACGGCGCGTCGTGGGTCAGCACCGGGCTGTCGGTCGGCTATATGAAGGCGGGCGCGATCCTCATGCCGTATGCCGCCCCCGATTACCTGTTTCATGGCTATCGCACGGGGAGCGGGACGAGCGTCTATCGACTGTACCGCAGCCGCTTGAGCACCGGGGCGCAGGTGGACATCAGCCCGGTGGTGAGCGGACAGGTCTACGGCGTGGACTACAGCCAGACCAACCGCCAGATTTCCGCCGCCGAAGACGACGCGAATACCGTGATCTTCGTCGGCATGTCGGCGTCGGTCGGCAAGCGCGGCATCTTCCTCACGCGGAACGCGTTGGCAGCCGCCCCGACATGGACGGAACTCAGCGCGCCGGTGACTATCGGGACGGAGTTATACACGGGTGTGTACTGCGTCGGTCGAAATGCCGCCTATTTCTTCGGCAAGAACGGGAACATCGGCTACTGGGCAGGCGGCGCGACGATCCGCAGCCTGAAAGGCAGTCTCAACACCACCGCGTCAGTGATTGGGATATGTGGCTTATGACGACACTCGATCCGAACGTCCTCGCGGCGCTGCAGCAGGTGAAATCCGCGATCCGGCACATCAATCGCCGCCGGCGCACCATCGGGCGCTACGGCGCAAATGGTCAGCTTGAAGCCGATCCGACTGCCGGTCTCCCGGCGGGCTGCATCTGGGTGCATGACGAGCGGCGCGTACCTGCGCGCGCCAAGAATCTGACGACGGAGGCTGCGCCGGGGATCGACGTGGTCGTCGCCTTCAACGTCGATACGGGCGAAGACGACGTGATCGGCGTGGATACGCTGACGACGCCCCTGCGCTTCGGCGATGCGGCGGCGGCGCTCAACAGCCCGCGCAAACTCGCCGCGACGCCCACCCCGACCAGCGCGGGCGACATCATCGTCGGCGGGCTGTTTGCCGACGAGGGCGGCGGCTTGGTCATGCGCATCGCGCCGACATGGACGCCGTTCGGCGCGTGGTGGGACGGGACGGGACTCATCACCATCACCCCGACGGCGACCAGCGGCAGTAAATCGTTTGCGGTCGTCGGCATCCAACCGGATGGAATGCCCATCGTCACGCTGACGGCGAATCGCCCACTGGCATACCCGTTGGTGACGGTGAATCGACTGCCGACCATCGGCGGCGCGGCGGACATCAAAGCGGTGACGGACGCCGCGCCGACGGTCTGGTGGGTCGGGGCGGTCGAGGTCGCACATGGGGAGACGGCTCTCAACCCGGCGAAAATCGTTGACCGCCGCTTCTGGGCGCTGCCAGCGCTGAGCGCGGGCGTATTCACCACACTGGCGACCAGCGGGAACGCGGTGATCGGCACGGCGGGCGCAAACAGCGCGCGGCTGAACATCAACGCGGCGGCAGGCGGCAAAGGCGTGATTGTCCGCGCGAACACGACGCCCGACGATCTGATCCAGTTGCAAGACAGCACCGGATTCACCCTCTCCAAGTTCACACCGTCCGGTGGTCTGGGACTTGGCGTCCCCAATCCGCAGCACTTCTTTCAGGTCAACAACGTGTTTGCGCCGGGCACGGGGACGATCTCGACCAGTGGAACGACCATCACCGGCTCGGGGACGGTCTTCAATGCCGAGTTGGTCGCCGGTTCGACTGTTTACGCCGGAGGGCAAGCGCGCCGTGTCACCAGCGTCGGCACGAATACACTGGCGACCATCAACAGCGCATTTTCACCCGATTTACCTGCGGGTACAACGTTCATCCATAACAAACCGATCTTTGTGATGGATCAGGCGACGGGGAACGCGGGCATGGGCGTTGCCCCCGTATCGGACGTTAATTTGTACCTGTACGGCAACCTGCGTGTCGGCGGCACTGGCGGCGGCGTTGTCTACATCCGCACGACCACCCATGCGTTGTATTACAACAATCCCGATCTCATGTACGAAATCGCGCAAGCCTCCGGCGATCATCGTCTGCGCGCGAACAGCATCGACCGCCTGCGAGTCATCAACGGCGGCGCGGTGACGATCTATCCGCAGACGGCGGCGCTGGTCGCGCTGGATGTGCGCGGCTTCAGCGCGGCGCAGAGCGGTAATCTGGTCGATTTCAAAACGAGCGCGGGCGTCTCGCTTGGGTCGATCTCTGCTATTGGCGCGGCGACCCACGCCCCCCGCGATGCTGCCACCAGCAGTATCACGACGGCGCTCACGCTCGGTCACAACACGAGCGGCACGCCAGCGGCGGATTACGGCACGGCGATCCAATGGCAGTTGGAGAGCAGCACGACGGAGAACGTCCCGGTCGGGCGCGAAGTGGTGCAGTGGCATACGCCGACGCACGCCAGCCGGTCGCCGGACTGGGTGCTGTATCTGAGCGATGCGGGCGGCGAACGCGAAATTCTGCGCGGTCGGGCAGATGGATCGGCGGCGGTGGGCTTTTTCGGCGCGTCCCCGGTTGGGCAGCAGGCGGGCGGCGCGGCGACGGCAGGCGCGACCTACGGCGTCACCGAACAGACCATGCTGCAAAAAGTCTATGATGCGCTGCGCGCCTTCGGATTAATCAGCTAAGGAGACACACACATGCCCCTCACCACACAGGCGCAAAACTGGATCGTCGAGGCGATGCACCTTGCCGAGACAATGCTCGACGTGCAGAACGAAAACCTGATTCTGCGCGCGCGGGCGACGGTCAACAACCTCGCGGCGGAGATCGCCGATGATCGGCTGGAGGAGACGAATCCGCAAACGGGCGGACGGTTGTACCCGTCCTTCGAGCATCTGGCGCGGGCGGAACTGGTCGATGCGCTGACAGTCTTCACCGACTTCGTGGCATGGATGGGGGATCCCAACGATTCCGCCAGCCGCGCGGCAAAACTGCTTCGGCTGCGGGGATAGCAGTGGATGTTCATGCTATCCTGAGTGCTGAACACACGCGGTTGCTCGACCAGATCAAACGGCTGGAGAATCCCCCAACGGCACTATGGCGTGCTGCAAATGCTGTACGAGCTGAAACTAACGTGTACGGACGCGGAAAAGTCGCCTACAATCAAAGTGTATCCTGTTGAGAAGTAGAGATAGCACCATGCGCCGTGAACACATTGTAGTATTTATCGCCGCCGTCATCGGGATTGTGGCGCTCACCTATCCTGCTCAGGGGTGGTTTCACTGGGTCGATGATCACCATCTTGCCGAATGGGTGTTTCTGGGACGTCCGTTCAGCGTGGGCTTTTTCGCCGAATCTGACCGATTTCGCCCAATGTTTCATATTCTGCGGATCGGCGTCTACTACAACCTGTTCGGTGATCAGATTGCCTTCTGGCGATTGTGGTTTGTGGCGCACAACGCGCTGTGGATGACGCTGTTCTACGCTGTCCTCCGACGCTTGAACATCGGCGTGCTGCTCTCGGCACTGGCACTGCCGCTGCTGCTGTGGTATCCGCAATCGCTCACCGTAACTTACCGTTTCGGGACGGTGGAGGGCATGGGTAACGTGTTTTTGCTGGCGGCGGTGCTGGCGTTGCTGGCGAACCGGCACTGGTCGATGGTCGTATTGGCGTTGCTGGCAGGCGCGTGCAAGGAAAGTTTCGCGCTGATTTTGCCTGTGTTCGCGCTGTGGTACGCCACTCGACCAACACGCCGATCACGTCCGCTGTACGCGCTGGTATTCGGCACAGTGGCGCTGCTGGCGCTGGTACTGCGTGCACGATTGAGCGCGGGCGGCTACGGCGAAATGATCGGCGGGTTCTCGACGGAAGCGCTGGTGTACAACACGCATATCCTCCTGATTGCCCTTGGCTTCTCCGTGCCGATGCTGATGGGCGCACTCACGGCGCGCAGTCTGGGTGGGATCGTGCTGGTCGCAGCAGGGGTTGGGTCGCAGATTGTGGCGCATAGCTCCATCGGGATCGCCGGGCATTACCAGTATCCGGTGATTCTGGTCACGGTCGGCGCGACAGTGCTCAGCTTGCATGTCCTCCGGCGACAGCGGCGGCTACTGGCAGTCTGCACGCTGGCACTGGCGTTAAGTCTCGCCAATCGGTTCGTCAGTCCGTTGGCGACCGCGACGGCGTGGGGCGCGGAAGGCGAAGCCTTCCATGCCGAAATGCAGCGCACGGTTGAGCAGAACCCGCCGACGTTTGAGCTGAATGACGAGCTGATCGAATGGAACGTGAGTGCTGCGTCATGGCTGGACTATTACGGCTGGCGAGGTCAGTTCATCGTCGGCGAGAATGCATGCTGTTTAACGCCGGAGATTTTGCGCGTGAAGTAGGTACGCGGAGGTTTTATGCTGGCAACTGCTCTTGCAACACGCATGGAGATGTATCGCGCAGAACTCGCAGAGTGGGACGCGGTGCAAACGGAGGCATCCGTACCATCTTAAGCCCCCCTTCCGTCCAAGCTGCGCTTGGCACTTCCCCCGTAATTCGGCGCAACCGAAGGTTGCACGGGGTCGGGGGTGGGGTCATAATGGCGACTTTTTAGACACGCCCATCAGCGTCCGTGCTGTCCAGCGCGTTTCGGTCAATGGCTTCTCGAAAGTGGACAAGGCGCGCCGGTCAGTGCGTAGAGCAGCGTGGATGCCTACGTGCGGATCAGCAAGATCGCCGCGTAGCCGAGCGCGGTGACGACCGTCACGCGGAAGAGCCATTCCGAGCGCGGCTGATGCGCGCCGCGCACGAGCCGATGCAGCGCGATGGGCAGGCTGATCAGCGCGAACGGGACGAACTGCGCCGGGATGATCCCGCTCACGATGTTGATGATCAGGTGCAGCGTGAGGATCGTCGTGACGATTTTGACGAGCAGCGCCGACGTTCCCCGCCCGACGAGCGTCGTGAAATTGCGCTCCGTCCGGCGATCCACTTCGTAATCGCGCACCTGCTGCTCCAACTGTGATGCGGTAGACGCCAGCAAAAACGCCGGAATGATCACATAGTCGAACGGTAACCATGCAAAATCGAGCAGCACGAGCGGGATGACGTAGGGGAAGGTCTGCACGAACAGCGCGTGCGTCACCACGTCGAAGCCGGGGACGCTTTTCAAGCGCAGCGGCGGCGCGGAATACGCCCACAGGATCAGCAGCGCCAGCCCGTAGACCGCCAGACCGCGCCAGCCGAAGTTCAGGAACGGGAGCGCCAGCGCCAGCAGGATCAGCGCGACG
>JACSRG010000450.1 GCA_014879865.1 Anaerolinea sp. | reverse complement strand
CACCCCTTCGCCCTGAGGGAGAAGGGGACGGGGGATGAGGGCTACAATGAGTTTGCAGACACATCCTAAGCGTCTGACCCGGTGTCGGCAAAATACGACGAGGCATGAGCGTGTTGAAAAAGCCCCTCACCCCCTCTCGGTTTGCTACGCAAACAGCGCAAGCGGGTAGAGGGGAATCCTTCTCCCCTCCCTGAATTCGGGGGTGGGGTCAAAAGACGGCAGCTTAACTTGGTGCATATGGGACGCGCTGTGGTGAGACGTTACTGCACGCCGGTCAAATCGACCTCTTCCTGCTCGGTGATGAATAACGTCCCCTCGACATCGTCATTCCCGCTGGCGATCCAGATGTCATACTGCCCCTCCAACGGGCTGCGCAGATCGACCGTTGGGTTCAGGCTGTCATACGAGTCGTCGTTGCAATGCCAGTTCCCATCCGGGTCGTTGACCAGCAGCGCCGTGTCGTCGTTCGCATTGTAGGCGGCGAAGAAGAAGCGCAGCAGCGTGCTGTTCCCCGACCAATTCAGGCGCATATCGGGCTGCGCTGTCGCCATGCCGACGCATTCGGAGCCGAGGTTGAGCGACCCGGTATTGATGTCACCACCCGCGATCACGTCCAATTCGAACGGATCAGGCTCGAAGCCCGCGCGCAGATCATACACGCCGAAATTCGGATCGAGCGTGTAATCCAAGCCCTGATCGGTCAGCACGGTTTCGCCGCCGCCGACCGGGACTGCCCCTTCGGGAAGCTGCCCCGCGTTGATTTCCTGCGCGGTGATGTTCAATTCCGCGAGGATGGCGGGTAGGCTCAAGATACCGCCCAAGCGTCCGCCGGTTGTGGTTTCAGAGCGCACCGCTGTCGGGATGCCGATGTATTCGCCGCGCTGGTTGACGACCGTGCCGCCGCTGTTCCCCGGCGAAATTTCGGCGTCCGTGTTGTACCACAGCGGCACGCGCGCCCCGTTGACCGTCTCATTCTGGATGCCGGAGATCGCGCCGGTCGTGTAGACCAGATAGCCTTCGCTGATACCGGGGTAGCCGAACACCGAGATTGCCTCGCCCAAACGCGCCCGCTCACTCGCCAGCGGAATGGTCGGCAGGTTCAAGCTGGCAGGGTTGACGGCATTGCCGTTGATGTCCCGGTCGATTTGCAGCAGCGCAAAGTCGATCTGCTCCGACGCGCCGACGACGCTCGCATAGAAGCTCTCGACAGGCGGCTCGGATGGGTCTTGCAGGATGAGGATCAAGAAGTCGTCCGATCCTTCGATCACATGGCGATTGGTGAAAATCAAGCCATCGGGCGACACAATCGTTCCCGATCCGATCCCGACCACTTGCCCGGACTTGATCGCCGCGATTTCGACGACGCTCTGCGCGATGTTCTCGATCTGCTCCGGGGTGAGCGTGCCGGTTTGCGCGCTCAAGCTCCCGCCTGCCAACACGATCAGGCACGAGATGATTAACAGCATCCGTTTCACAACTATCATCCTTCCGTCGTAAGGTAATTCGTAAAAATGATAGTTGTAATGGTTTAGAGGAGGATGAGTCTAAATCTCTTCGAGCGTCAGCCCCCAGAGCAGCATCGCCTCGCCGACGAGCGGCTGTGCAACCGCAAGGATGATCGTCCCGTCCGATCCCGCCTTGCGCCGCGCGATCTCAATCGCCCCCGCGAGTTCGGGCGCGTAGCTCACATCCGCGTTGACCTGCCGCGCTGCCGCCAGCGCCACCGCCGGATCGGGAAAGTGAATGTTGAAATTGATGTTGCTCTCGGTCAGCACAAGCGCCGTGCTTTTTTCTCCGAACAGACGGTAGACGCCCTCGTAGTCGCGATCCACCGGGATGCCGAGCACTGTCACCAGCGGCGGGTTGAGCGGCACGCTTTCCAGCACGGAGCGGGCGGCGATGACGGTCGTCGCGCCATCCAGCCAGATCGCCGGGCTGTCGGCGAGCTTGTGGACGCGCCCCAACCACTTCACGTCGGCTAACCCGGCGCGGATCGCCTCGACGTATTCCGGCGATCCGTGCGGCACGCCGGACAAGCGTCCATGCATGTTGCCCGCGCCCTGCACCGCCAGCGTCGCATTCATGATCTGGTAGCGTCCTTTGAGTGAGAGCGTCAGTTCGCCGTAGCGCCCCAAGCGCATCCGCATCCCGTCGGACGTCTCGCCGACATACTCGCCCATGTCCATCGGCGCGATCCACGCGAACTCGGCGTTCTGGTGATCGGCTTCGGCTTGCAGCACGTCGAGGACTTCCTGCGCCTGCGGTACGCTGTAGGCGTAGCTGTACGGCTTGATGATCCCGGCTTTGTGCCACGCGATCCGCTCGACTGTGCGCCCCAACTGCTTGACGTGTTCGAGCAGGATCGGCGTGAACAGCGACAGGCGGTTGGGCACAACGCTGATGTCGTCGAAGCGACCGCCGCGCCCGACTTCCAGCACCGCCGCCGTGACGCCCTGCTCGTCGAACCAGCGCAGCGCGATGGCGAGGAAAATCCCCTGCGGGCTGAAGTACTGCGTGCCGGTCAGCGTCGCCTCGATGCGGTCGATCTCTGGCGCGAGGTCGTCAAGAATGCGGATCAAGTCTGCCGAGGGGATCGCCTTGCCGTTGACGCGAATGCGTTCGCGGTACGAGACGAGATGCGGGCTGGTGATCGTGCCGACGGTGTGTCCGAGATGTTCCAGCAGCTTGGACGTGATGACCGTCGTCGAGCCTTTGCCCTTGCTCCCGGTCACGACGGCATACTCACGCGGTTCGCGCAGCAAATCGGCTGCCTGTACCAACTGCTTGGTCGGCGTGACATCGCGCGAAATCTCGTCGGGTCCGCGCTCGACATCGCGCAGCCGCGCAATTGACTTGAACACGTAGGTGATCGCTTCACCCTCGTCAGAAAAGCGCATGGTAATCGCCCCTATTTCGTCCGTCACGCACGCGCATGACGGGATACAATGGCGTTTATGAGGAATAACATGATCCCAAAACGCCTATACAGTCTGATCATTCTAGCGGTTTTCGTGGGCAGCATACATGCCGAGCCTCTGGCAACTGCCTGCCCGTTGGCACCGCGTCCGCATTTGCACGTCGGGCAGCAGGCAGTCGTCGCACCCGGAGTCGATGTGCTGAACTTACGGGCGCTCCCCGCGCGCGATACCGGCGTGAGTGGGCGGTTGTACGCCGGGACGACGCTGACCGTGATCGGCGGTTCAAGCTGTAACGGCGGCTATACATGGTGGCGCGTCGAGACGAGCAGCGGCGCGCGCGGGTGGGTCGCCGAAGGCACATGGGAAGGCTACTGGGTCGTGCCGCTGGCGGATGCCGATCAACCCGTCGATCCGGTCGAGTGGTCGTGCGGCGTCGGGATAGGATCGCGGCGCTGCTGGCTGCCCGATTAAATAGACGATCTCTAGACGATCAAGCCTTAGAATGACGCTTAATACCCCGGCTGAATAAGGATTGGTCTTATGAAGAACGGAAAGTGTCCCAAGTGCAATTCGACTGAAATCTACATGAAGCATGGCGGATTGCAGCAGGGCTATGTGGTGCATGTCAGCCCCGCCAATACGCGCCTCGTGACCACCGACGATTACATCTGCCTGAACTGCGGTTACTTGGAACAATACGTGCCGCATGTTCGCATCGTCTTGAAAGACCTCGCCACGACATGGCGCAGAGCCGCCGCCGCGCGCGGTGAATCGACACGCTAAGCGGCGCGAAATGCGGTAAGCTTAAGGTCTTGGTAGACGAAAGAGGCTGCATTGTGACCCACCTGACCCCGCCGGATGGATTCCGGCATCATCTGCCCATGCCTGTGCGCTGGGGCGACATGGACGCGCTCGGTCACGTCAACAACGCAACGTACTTGACGTATCTCGAACAGGCGCGCTTGACCTACTTCAACGATCTCGGTTTATGGGATGCGTCGGTCAACCAGCTTGGTTTGATCATGGCGAAAGTCGTGCTGGATTACAAGCTGCCGCTCGTCTCGACCGACGACGTGCATGTTTTCACGCGGACAGCGCGGCTCGGCGGCAAGAGCTTCGACACCGAGCAGGTGATCGTGCGGCGCGTCGGTGAGCAGTTAGAAACTGCCGCGCACGGGATCATCACGCTGGTGGTCTTCGATTATCAGGCGAACCGCTCGACGGCAATCCCGCACGCATGGCGCGATAAGCTGATTAGCTACGAGCCGGTGCCAATCCAGACTTGAGTCTGTTCGGCATAACAGTTTTCGAACATAAAACGAGGGAGTAATCCACTACGATTTGAGAATCTGTTTAGTCTCAAATGAGGTTGCCCTTATGGTGCGCGACGCTGCACGCCGAAGCACGGAGAGTCGTTTCCGTTTGCATTCCGGCAAAGTACCTTCTGTCCGTCACGATCTACATCCCATCGACTCAACGTCCCCGCCGAACATCGTCGCGCTTCAGCGGATCGTCGGCAATCACGCGCTTGTGAAATTGGTGCGACCGAACATGCCGCACCTCCAGCGCTTGCCGAGCTTGGCAGACTTTCAGGAACAGACCGACACAGGCGGCGAACGCGTCAAGATCACCGCAGTGGATGATCGGCTGTCCACGTATCACTCGCTCAAGTATGATCCGGTTGACCAGAAACTCGAAGCTATCGGGCGGCTTCGTGAGGCTTGCGAACTGTATCTCAACTACGGTGACAAACAAGCGAAGCGCAAAACCGGCGTCCGCGCGCTGATGCAAACGATTAGCAAGGAAGTGCCGCTGCTGGAGAAACTCGGCGAAATTCAAAAACTCGGCAAGGTGATGGCTGCGGTCCGCCCCTATATCGAGCTGCAAGATCGCGTCCTGAAAGAATTACCGTATGGATCGAGCGGCTTTTTCTCGACGCATCTCAGCGAGGCAATTTCATTCGTCGTGAATGACCTGCGCAAGGAACATACCGATGAACTGGATGAAATCGCCGGAGAGGATTTAACCCGCCTAGAAAACTTGCTTGAAGATGAAAAACTGCCTACGGTCACGCGAAAAGTCCTCAATGAACTGCTTGCCTTGAAGGATGACATCTACCTGAAGGACTTTCACAAATCCGGGTCGCACATCACGGGGGCAATCGACGAGGAAAAAGCAGACGGCAAGAAATATGTTTCTGAACAAAAGGCATTTTCAGATGAGGGGTTGGGCACGCCTGCCCGTCTCGGCAGCCTCACCCATGAGCTCACTCATATTTCTGTCGGGGAAAGCTACGACAATACGATTGGCTTCCTTGTGTTCAACAAGGATTTGACTGTGGAGGCAATCGTCAAACTGGGGCAGAAGCGCGTCGCGCAGGTCAAGAGACTGCTGGAACTGCTGCGGAAGTCGAGAAGCCTGACCGAAAAGCAAAAGACCTTGATCAAGGGCAAGTTGGATTATGCGATGGAATCCAAACTTGGAACGTATGCAAGTAGTTTCTCGTTAGGGGTTACGCAGAGCAAAGGCACCAAATACGAGGAAGGGTATCGCAAAGCAGCGGAGAAGTTTACTCAAGTGAAAAATGCGTTTCCGATGGGAAACAGCGTGCTGATCGAATACGACTCCGTTGTGAACCAGACACTCGTCTATCTCCACACATGGGGCGTGCCGGAAACGAGCAATTTCTACAAAGAAATCAAGAAGGTCGCGCAGGAAGCCTACGAAGACCGGGCAAAGGCACGCAACTGAAAAGCAAGTTGTCGGAAGGGACGCGACAAATCGCGTCCCAATTTACGACTGCCGGGGTTGGCACAGCGGTTCGATTGCCCGCGCCGGGATAAAGCCCCAGTAGGCGAGCGTCGTCTGCCCGCAAGTGGACAGCACGAAACCAACAAACGCCCGCGCGAGTTCCGGGTTTGCGCTGTCATTCGTCACGGCGATGGGATACGTCGCCAGCGTGTTGAACTCGTCCGGGATGGCGATCAACACGACCGAATCGCTGATCTCCGGCGTCACGTCCGACGCATAGACAATCCCCGCGTCCGCTTCGCCAAGCGCGACCTTTGCCGTCACCTGACGTACGTTCGGTTCTTCCGAGACGACATTCGCCATGAACGCCGCACGGTAGGCTTCGCCGTATGCCGGATCAGCCGCCATCGTTTCCAGCATGGCGTCGGTGTAATCGCGCACGGGGACATCCGGCGCGGCGATCACAAGGCGAAGTCCCGGCGTGGCGAGATCGCCAAGCGTGATCATGCCGCCGGGGTTATCGAAAGGTGTGATCACGACCAAGCGGTTACGCACAAACACGCGCCGATTCGACCCAAGACGCCCCTCGTCCTCGGCGACAGTCATCTGACGCTGGTTGGCGCTGGCGAAGACATCAGCGGGCGCGCCTTCGGCAAGCTGCGCGGCGAGATCCGACGATCCGCCGAAGTTGAACAGCACTTCGACGCCGGGATTCTTTGCCTCGAAATCCGCCCCGATCTGCTCGAAAGCGTCAGTCAGCGAGGCGGCGGCGAACACGATCAGCGTGCGCTGTTCCTGCGCATGAACGGCGGCGCTCGTCAGCACGAGCAGCAGCGCGACGATCCAGACGAACGATTTCTTCATGGGGGATTGCTCCTTAGCGCAGCAGGTCGAGCGTCAAGTGTTCGAGCGACGGCAGGACGTGGTGCGCCAGCGCCAGCACATCGGGTGGCAGCGTGAAACCGGGACTCGGCACGGCGATGATGCGCGTCCCTGCTGCGTGCAGCGAGCGCACGCCGTTGCCGGAGTCTTCGATCCCGGCACAGCGCTTGATGTCTACGCCGAGACGATCCGCCGCCGTCAGCCAGATTTCGGGATCAGGCTTGCCGTTCCGCATGTCGTCGCCGTACACCCGCACTTTGAACACATCTTCCAAGTTCATCAGCCGCATGACGTGGTCGATCACGCGGGTGGGCGACCCCGACGCCAGCGCAATCGGGAAGTGGCGGGCGGTCAGCTTGACCGCGTCAAGCGCACCCGGCAGTTCGGGCAGGCGTTGATCGAGCTTGCCCATAATGCGGCGGATCACGTCGTCCATGATCTCGTCGAGCGACAGATCGAGCGCGAGGCGTTCCTGCATCACCCGCGCCCATTCGATGGTCGAACGTCCCATCGCCAAGCGCTGATCGTCCATCGTCCATGCTTTGCCGAGCGCTGCCGCGAATTCGATGCGTGACTGAAACCAGTACGCCTCGGAGTCCAGCAGGACGCCATCCATATCCCACAATACTGCCTGTATCGACATGCTAGATTCGCTGTTCCTTTGCCAAGTTGTTCATTGTTCAGTGGTTTTCCTGAGGGGGATCGCAGGTGCGGGGTCACTCCCTACCGAGAATGACCCCATTGTATCACAGGGTGACTAGCACATCGGGGCAAACGGATGCGTGACCGTCATGGCGTTATTATCCGTGATGAGGTCTCCCGCCGGGTTGCTGATCACGCTGGCGGTATAGACCAGTTCAGTGAAGTTGCACACGTTGACCTGCGCATTCCAGACGAGCGTCGCCGTTTCGCCGGGGTTCAAGTCCACACTCGACCAGACGGAGCCTAATACCGCTCCTTCACTCACCGTTGCCGGGGCGGTCGGGATAGTTTCGGCAGGCAGTCCAATGCTGAGACTCACGCCCGTTGTGGCTTGGGGACCGTTATTCGTCACCGTGACGGTGTACTGCACGGGCAACCCCCAGCCGCGCGGCGTGGTTTCATCCGGCACGGGGACGACGCTCACCTCGAGGTCTGCCCCGGTGACGTTGAGCGTGTACATGAAGTCGTTGTTGCTCAGCGTCGATTCAGTGTCACTCGTCGCTGCGGACGCGGTCGTGCTGTACGCCGATGACGGTGGTTCGAGCTGGATGAACACCGTGAACGTGACCGGTTCCCCTGCGCCGAGCGTGCCCACCGTCCATGTGTCCGTTTCTCCAAAGTATCCGCCTTGCGCTGGCGTCCCCGTCCCGCTTAGCCCATTCGGGACGAGATCGGTCACCACGACGTTGGTCGCATCGGCGCTGCCGACATTGGTCAGCGTGTAGGCTACTTGCAAGACCGTGCCGACCAGTGTCTCACTCCCGACGTTCGCGCTAAGTTCGAGATCCGGCAGCCCCTGCACGTCGATCTGGACATTGTCGTTGGGCGGAGTCGGATCGGCGGGGTCGGAGTTGGACAGGAAAGCGGCGTTGACGATGCTCGTGCCTGCCGTACCCACGTCGACGTTGACGATGATGTCGAGCGTTGCGATCTCAAGCGCATCCAGCGCGCCGATGTCCCAGATGCCGCTGATGTTATCATATGACCCGTTCGAGGTGGACGAACTCACGTAGGAAACGCCGCCCGGCAGGAGATCATCAACGGTAACGTTATCGACGTCGAAGGCGCTGTTGTTGGTCAGCGTGAGCGTGTAAGTGATGTTTTGAAGCTCAAATGGCGTCGGATCGTCAACGCTCTTGGTCAAGCTGAAATCCGCGCCCACTTCGTTCGTCAGCATGACGCTGGCGCTGTCGTTCGAATCCGTGGGATCATACGGGCGGCTGCTGACCACCGACGCGGTATTGGTCACCGGATTGCCGCCGAACGACCCGGCAGTCGCCACAATCGTCAGCGTTTGCGGATCGTCCACGAACAGCGATTCGAAGAATACCCACTCGCCGGTGAACTCGTTGTAGCTGCCCTTGCTGGTGGTATGGCTCGAATAGGTCAACCCGGCGGGCAGCACGTCGCTGATCACGAGCTCGTAAACCGGATCAGGTCCAACATTCATCACCGTGATCGTGAACGTGACGGTCTGCCCGATGCTCGGCGTGTCATCGTCAACCGTCTTGGTGATCTGCACGTCCGCCTCTTCGCTGGTTTCGAACGCGCCCGCGTCGCATTGGATGCCCTGCGGACGGGGGAAGAAGCGCTGATCATCCGTATAGAAGATACCGCCGATTGTCGTGCAGTCCGTGACTGAATCAATCGCCGGGTTGCTGGTCAGCGGTGCGTGGGTTGAGGTGTTGCCGCCGTTGTTCATCAGCGGGGCATAGGCGACGCCCTCGCCGCTGCTGAAGATGCAGCTCGTGTCGAGATCGTTGGTGTAGTTCACGCCGAGCACGGCGGGCAAGCTGCCGGAACAGCTCGAAGACACCGGCGTATCGCTGCCGATGACGCTGTTCTTGAAGGTGAACGCGCCGCCATCGAGCCGGACACTGCTGCCGCCTGAATTGTTCCACAGCGTGACGAAGCTGAAGTTCGCGCCGCCACCTTTGCCGTGCAGCGCCGAGCCAAAGCTGCCCGCTTGATTGGTCGAAATCGTCACGTTGATCGCTTCGACCGCCGCGCCCGAACCGCTGTCCACTGCCAGCCCGCCGCCGCCCGACGACGCCGTATTGTTTGACAGCGTGCTGTAGTACATGGACTGCCCGTTCGCCAGCACGTACACGCCGCCGCCGTTCACGGCATCGTTGTTCGCAATCGTGGTCGAAGAGAAGTAGCCGCTGCTCGATGTACACATGTAGACGCCACCGCCGTCTTGATCGGCAGTATTGTTGTCGATGAAACTGCTGACGTAGGAGAACGATCCGCATTCATAGATGCCGCCGCCGTTGAGCGTCGCGGCGTTTTCACTCACATGGCTGTTGAAACCGACGTTGAGCGTACCGAAGTTGAAAATGCCGCCGCCCGACTGACCGGCGGTGTTGTCGGAAATCGTCGAACTGGTGAGGTTGAGCGTGCCGTTGTTGAAGATGCCGCCGCCGCTCTGATCGCTGGCGCTGCTGCTCACCGTGCTGTTGTTGAGATTCAGCGTCCCGCTGTTGTAGATCGCGCCGCCCGCATCCGCGACCGCTTTGCCGTTGGTCACGATGACATTATTGAGCGTCAGATTGCCCGTGACGGTGATAGTAAACAGCCGGAAATTCAAATCACCGCCGTTGATCGTGCGGTTGTTCCCGTTGATGGTGATCGTCGAGGTGATTTCGGGCAGACCGCTGCCGGGGCTGTAGGCGGTCGTCACCGGGAAGGCGGCTTCGTTGTCCAGCGTGATCGTATCCGCGCCGGGGCAGAGCGGCTCGTTGTTCGCCGCTTCGATGTAGCTGATCAACTGGCTGGTGGTGAATGCCGTCGCGGGCAGCGGGCAGCCAACCGGGGTATCGGTCGGCGTTGACGTATGCGTCGCCGTGAAAGTTGCTGTAGCCGTCTCGGTGCTCGTGGCGGTGTTGGTCGCCGTGAACGTTGCCGTACTCGTGGCGGTATTGGTCGCCGTGAACGTCGCCGTCGGGCTTGGCGTGAAGGTCGCGGTCTCCGAACCGGTGAGCGTCGGCGTCTGGGTCGGCTCTGCCGGGACAGCCGTGTTCGTCGGGAAGACCGGCGGGTCTGCATCCGGGAAGATGTCAATCGGGTAGTTGAGCGGGAAATCGTCCAGCGCGCCGAACTGCTCGATCTCGTCCACCGTGTAGCCGCGCGGCGTCATCCAACCGCAGCCGGGGATGACGATGCGGTCATTGCTCTGCCCATCCGCGCCGAGATTGCGCACGGTCGAAAGGCAGGTGTACGAGGTCTCGCCCGCCCGGACGATGAATTCGTCGTCGGTATCGGGGTTGATGATCGCCTCGCCGTCGATCACGAAGATTTGCAGGAAAGCGGCGGCACTGCGCGGGAATGTGCCGTACAGCGCTTGCAGATCCGCCAGCAGCGCGGGGCTGAACGGGATCGTGCGCAGGATGACCGTCGAGCCGATGCGAATATCCGCGCCGTTCGCGTTGAACTCAATCGCGGTCGTCTGCGTGCCCTGCACGACCAGCGCGTTGGGGGCTTGTTCGCATTCCAACCCGGCGAACGTCGTGCGCAGATAGAACGCCTGCATCGGGGCGGCGCTCGTTCGCGGGTTGTAGACCGGCAGGCTGTTCGCCGTCTCCGGCACGCTGACCACACTGCGCGCCACCCACCCGGCGGCGCTCTGATACGCCACGCGGAACCATTCGCCATCGGTCGAGATCGCGTCGGCTGCCAGCACCGCGTTCGCCGGGACGACCGCATCGACCGTGCTGTTCAAGCTTGGACGCACGTAGAGATTCGCGCCGAGCGCGGCGACGAGATCGACGGGACCACCGCCGACGAACGAGTCGGTATCATCGACCGCGTTTTCGACTTCGGTATCGCCAAGCAGCATGAAGATCGCGCTTTGTCCGGGGAGCGTATTGGGCAGATTCGCCTGCACGTTGAGCACGGCGATCCCCCATTCATTCAGCGCGGGGTCAAGCGGGGTGGTTTGCAGTTTTTCAAGGTCTGCCAGTGCCGCCCGATCTGCCGGACGGGTGAAGGTGGTCGAAACGGAGGTCGTGAAGAATTCCGGCAGAACGCGGTTATAGCCATAACAGGCGGTATTGCGTCCCTGTTGAGCACAGGATTGACCTACCGTTTGCAGGGCTTGGGTGATCAACGGAGAGCAAACAGCTTCAGGATCAACCTGAGCTTCACCGGGTTTCAGCGTGGAATAGCCGACAACGGCGAAGACGATCACGATTCCGAGCAAAGGAAGAAAGCGGCGCAGCCTCATCGGCATTCCCTTATATCAACTTCGAAGCATTCAATTCATGCCGATTATACGGAAAGTTCATCTAATTGTGCAAAAGAAGAAATCGTTAAGGAGAGGGGAGCGGCGTACCGCTCCCGGTTTATGCCGCATCCCAGATGCGTTTCTCGGAGAGGTATTTGTAGGCGTTGTCGGGGAACAGCGTGACGATCATGCCCGTTTGCCCCGCGTCCGCGAGTTCCTCGGCGATCCGCAGCGCCCCGACGACCGCCGCCGCCGCGCTGATCCCCACCAGATAACCTTCTTCGCGCGCCAGCCGCCGCGCCATCGTGTAGGTCGCCTCGGTGCTGATCTCAAGCTGGCGATCCGGGAAGAATTCGTCATAAATCCCCGGTTTGATCGCCGTCGGCATGTGCTTCAAGCCTTCCAGCCCATGAAACGGCGAGTCCGGCTGCAAGGCGACGATCTGCACGTCGGGGTTGAAGTCTTTCAGCCGCCGCCCCGTCCCCATGAGTGTGCCGCTTGTACCTAACCCGGCGACGAAATGCGTCACCGTACCGTCGGTTTGTTCCCAGATTTCAACGCCTGTGCCGTGATAATGCGCGCGCCAATTCGCCGGGTTGTTGTACTGATCGGCGTAGAAATAGCGATCCGGCTCGTCGGCGATCAACTGGCGCACCGCGCGGATCGCGCCGTCCGAGCCTTCGAGCGGGTCGGTCAGCACGAGATCAGCGCCATACGCTTTGAGGATGGCGACGCGTTCCGGGCTGACGTTCGCCGGGACGAACAGCTTGACCTTGTAGCCCTTCGCCGCGCCGAGCATGGCATAGGCGATGCCGGTATTGCCGCTCGTGCTGTCAAGGATCGTCGTGCCGGGATGGAGCAAGCCTTTTTCTTCCGCCTCGCGGATGATGTTCGCCGCCGCGCGGTCTTTGACGCTCCCGCCGGGGTTCGTCCACTCGGCTTTGGCGGCGATGCGCACAGTGTCCGGCAGGTGCGCGTTGATGCTGCGGAAGGTCAGCAGCGGCGTGTTCCCGATGAGCGATTCGACCGATGCTGTCGTGATCTGTGGTTGGAGGAACATACTTGTCCTTTGTGATTCAACAAAAAAGCCGACAGGCAAAAGAAAAGCGCGGACGTCTCCGGCATACGCCGGGGCGATCCACGCCTTCATTTGCTGTCGGCTCAGAAAGTGCCGATGATTGTCAAATTAATCAGCCGTCTGAAGGTCGCTTATCGCCCCGCTTCAGACAACAACACACGCACAGGTGCATGTTCCGAGTTTCCTCAATCATGTGATGAAAGAAGTCTATGCGATCATCGGAATTCTGTCAACATGACCGCAGTCCGTTTAATGATCGGCTCACAATTCTTACGGTGACAGCCGGTGAACGAAACCTGAGCCGCCGAGATACATACCGCCGTCCACATCAACGCACAGGTTAATCGAGTACACCAGCGCCGCCTGTGGATCAAGCTGATCGCTCAAATACTGGATCGGCGTGTGCCCGTGAATGATCTGCCGTCCTCCGTAGCGGCGCAAGAACTCCGAAGCGCGGATTATGCCCTCGGCGCGCGACGGCGTGAAGGTCATGCGTTCGGAGAACTGGTCAAGCAGGCGCGTCCATGCGCCGATGTCGTCATTGCGCAAAATGGCGGCAATCGCTTCGTTGACCGCCGGGATCGTCGCGCCATAATCCCGGTAGAAGATCGCGTCCGCATGAATCAACAGGCGGTTGGCGACCAGCGCCATCGCCGGGAGGTTGCGCAGCCATGCGAGATGCTGCTTGCGGATCAGTTCCATGTCGCGAAGCTGTCCGCCATTGCGCCGCCATGCCGCGAAAAAACCGCCCTCGTCGTGAAAGCGCTGCGCCGCCAGAAACAGGATTTCATGATTGCCGAGCAGCGCATTGATCGAACCGCCCGCCGTGCCCGCTTCGCGCTGCCAGCGCATGATCAATTCGACCACGCCGATGCCGTCTTCGCCCCGGTCGAAGAAGTCGCCCATGAACCAGACCTGCGCCTCGCCGCCGTTCCAGACCAGATCGTCGCGGATCAAGCCTTCGCGCAGCAGCAAAGCGACCAATTTGTCGCGCTGACCATGAATGTCGCCAATGAAGATCAGCGGGGGAGTGTTCGGTTCCGTCATGATGCTTCGACGAAATTCCCGCGCCCGGAAACGGTAGAGGTGAGGCGCGCAGCTTTGAGAAAATTCGATCCACTAATCCGCATGAACGGGAAAGTCCTTTGTTTATGCGCACATTATAGCGAACGACGACCGATTTAACAGTAGCCGAAGGGTGAACGCAGAACACGGCTTGCGCGTATTCTTGACAGAGCGGGTTGCTGAATTCAGATTGTGAGGAATGCTATGCGGCGTTTATGGGTGGTGATCGCCTTGGGATTGTTCGCGGTCGCCGGGGGCGTCTCCGGGCAGGAGGTCACCCCGGAGGTGACGGTCTCCATCGACGTGACGCCGGAAGTCACGCCGGTGATCGCGGCGCGGTCGCCGCTGGTGCGCTTTGTGGTCGATGGGCTGAACCGCTCGTATGTGCTGCATGTTCCGCCGGAGATCGACGCGCCTGCCCCACTGGTGATCATGCTGCATGGGCGTTTTGGCAGCGGCGCGGGCATCGAAACGTATACCGCCTTCGACCGTGTCGCCGATGAGGAGGGATTTATCATCGCCTACCCCGACGCCTTCGGCGGCGAGTGGAATTACGTCGAGGGGGTTGCGGGCTATCCGAGCGAACACGACGATATCGCCTTTCTGCACGCGCTGATCGATCACATCGCGGCGGCGCAGCCCGTCGATCCGGCGCGCATCTACTTGACCGGGTTCTCGAACGGCGGGTTCATGGTGCAGCGGATGGCGTGCCAGTACCCGGAACGTTTCGCGGGGTTCGCCTCGGTATCGGCGGCGGCATTCGGGGGCATGTCACAGGTGTGCGCCGACCGTACCGCCGTGCCGCACGCGCCCATGCTGATGATTCACGGCACGGCGGACGACAATATCCCATGGGACGGCACACCTATCTCGCGCGACGGGCAGACGATCTACATCACCTATCCGGTGGTCGATACCTTCGGCTACTGGGCGAGCCGCAACGAATGCGGCACGGACGCCGACACGCGCGATCTCGAACAGCTTGGCAGTTCGCCGGGGACGAATGTCCGCGTGCTGTCGCTGCACTGCCCCGACGATACGGCAGTCGTGCTGTACGCGATCATCAACGGCGGGCACAACTGGGCGCGCCCGGATCAGCAGTTTTACCCGGAATTGGGCATCATCAACCGGGACATGGACACCGCGCGCGAAATCTGGGATTTCTTCGCGCCGCTCTCGCGGGAACAGCTAGTCCACAGCGGTTTTTAACCGTCGCCCGGACAGTTTGTTTGTATACTGGAGGCATGAACCCGCGACAGGAGTCCCGTTAATGCGCAGCGTTTTGAGAAGACTGCTCCTACTGGTAGTGATGTTACTCGGCATTCAGGGCGCGGTCGATGCCCAGCGGGGCGGACTCTCCCCCGAAGAGATTGAGCGGCTGTCCAGCAGCGTGGTGCAAATCATCACGCTGGACGACGATATCCCGATAGGCTCTGGCTCCGGCACGATTGTGTCGCCGGACGGTTTGATCTTCACCAACCGCCATGTGATCGAAGATGGCAACGATTTCGCCATCTTGATCCTCGAAGACCCGAACGAACTGCCCGTGCTGATGTATTACGCGGGCGAACCGACGATCTACGAAGACTTGGACTTCGCCACGCTGCGAATCGACCGCGATGAAGACCTGCGCCGGATCGATACGAGCGCACTCGATCTGGAACACATCGATCCAGAGCTGGTCGCCAAAGCGGGCACAGTAGCACGCGGCGATGATGTGTACATTTTCGGCTATCCCGGCGTCGCCAACGGCTACATGTCGCTGACCTCCGGCACGATCACCACGATTCAAAACGGCGATGTGGGCGATCAACGAATGCCCGTGCTCTACCAGACCGACGCGGAGATCGCGCCGGGGAACAGCGGCGGTCTCGCCGTAACCGGCGAAGGCGTACCGCTCGGCATCCCGACGGAAGTGCAGTCCGAGGGGCGCACGGGCGCGCGTCTGGGCGGCATTCTGCCGTTTGAAGCCGTGCTGGAGATGGTCAATTCCGGCGCGGCGGTCGTGGGCGGCGGGGGCAGAAGCAGCACGCGCGCGCCGGGCATGGACGATGAGCAGTGGCGCTGCGACGGCGAACCGCTGGTGTCGAATGGGACGGCGGTCACGGCGATCCAGATGCGTCCCGGCTACAGCTACCGCGTCACCGTGATCGGCGTGGACGATTTCGACCCGGTGCTGCTGGTGATCTACCCGGATGGCAGCGGCTACTGCAACGACGACAGCGACAATGCCATCCGCTACACGGCGACGCTGCCCGGCGTTGGCTTGGTCACAGGCAACGGCACGGGTTCGCAGATCGAGTTTCAGCAGGATACGGGCGAGTTTGCCGATATGCAGATCGTCGTCGGCGGGTACGAAGGCATGGGCGGCGAGTTTATCCTGATCGTCGAAGGTATGGGCGTGACCGACGCCGACAACCTCGGCGACCCGTTCAGCGTGCTGCTCAACCGCAGCCTGATCGCGTCGGGTGTGCCCATTACCGCGTACATGCTGGGGCGCGACCTCGGACTTGACCCGTTCATGGGCTTGATCGACCCGGAGGATTGGCGCGGCTTCTTGCTGGACGACAACGACGACGAGATCGTGTGCGATGACAGCGGCACGGAATTCTGCTGGGGCGATTCGAGCGATCTGAGCCGCGCGGCGGTCACGCTGGGCGATGTCGAGGTCGCCGGCGAGAGCTACGACGCGATGCTGGCGATTTCGCCGGAAGTCGCCTTCGAGTCGGATTACGAGCGGATCGGCTTCTTGCTGACAAGCTACGATCAGCGCACACGTGGGCAGTACTTGCTGGTGTTCCACATGGGGCTGGCGGCGGTGCGCTAGCCGATCAACCTCCCCCGCCGTGCTTGTAGGGGCATGATATATCATGCCCCCATTATGGGATTTGAATTCCACCTAGAATTACCCCGCGAAAATTGCATCGAGATGAGAATACTGCCATGACATCCGACTTTGCTGCACAAATGTGTGCACTTATTCGTAACGATCATGGTACACTGTGAATGATTAAGCTTGGTATATTTTGGGATATTGCGCTGTCCTATCCCGATGGCGAGTCACTGCTATGAAGTCGCAAATTCGCGTCATGCTCGTCGATGATCACATGCATATCCACAAAGCCGTCGCGATGGTGCTGGAAACGGCTGATGATATTGTGCTGGCAGCGCAGTGCGGCAACGGGAAGGAAGCGCTGCTGCTGTGCGCGCAGCAGCAGTTCGACGTGATCTTGATGGATGTTCTCATGCCGGTCATGGATGGCATCGAAGCGACGGCGCGCGTCCATCAACTGTACCCGCAGATCAAAATCCTCGTCTTGTCCGCCTTTCAAGACGACGAAAGCGTCCATGCGATGCTGGCGAACGGCGCTTCCGGCTACGTTCTCAAAACCTCGCTGGCGCAAGACCTGATCAACGCCATTCGCTCGACCGATTCGGGCAGCACTGTTCTATCCGCCGAAGTGACGCGCGTCCTCCTGAACAGCCCGGCGACTCCCGTCGTCCAAGATTTCAAGCTGACTCAGCGCGAAATGGAAATCCTCAAGTGCATGGCGGAAGGCTTGAACAACGGCGAAATCGCGGCACGCTTGATCATCAGTCAATCGACCGTCAAATTCCACATCGCCAATCTGCTCACCAAAATGGGCGTCGAAACGCGCCCGGAAGCCATCGTCTTGGCGGCGAAAAACAATCTCGTCTAACGCGTTCATCACCCCACCTGTCTAACTAGACAGGTTTTTCTCTTAGGTTAAGACTATCTCGTTTGCCAGTACACGGCGTATCCCAAAAAACGTATAGTTAAGACAATCACCGTACAGGACTTTGCTCATGAATACATTGCAAACGTTTGCGCGCCTTTCGCGTGTTTTGACGCGCACGCACCCCTCCATCACCGATATCGAACAGCGGCGGCAGTCCAAACTGCTGGCGGGGCTGATGCTGACTCTCATGAGCTTATCCTTGCTGGCGTCACTGCTGCTCATACTGCGCGATGGTCTTTCCCCTACCGTCGTCGCGGTATGGGCAGCCGATGTGATCACCTTGATCCTCTACGTGCAAAATCGTCGGGGACATTACCGGATCAGCGCGCTGCTGTTCGTCGCGCTGAACTTCCTGCTCGTTCATGTTGGCGCGCTGGCGACGAACGATCTGTCGTGGTTGTTTTTCGCCGGGATGATGCTCATCATCGCGGTGATTTTGCTGCCGCCGCTGGGCGCAATCGCCGTGTACGCCGCCAGCCTGTTCACACAAGGGGTGATCGGCGAACTCGCGCCCTTACGCAGCCAGATCACGACCTTCGGCACGACACTCGTGTTCATGATCACCGGAGCGCTCGTGCTGGTTTTCTTGTTTCACCGTGCCGGAGTCGAACGCGAACGCCGCGCCGAACTGCAAGCGGCGAATCGACGCCTGCGCGACTCGGAAGCGGCGCTCGAACGCCGCGTCGCCGAACGTACGCGCGAACTGCAAATCGCCAAAGAGGAAGCCGAAGCGGCACGTCTCCACGCCGAGCAAGCCGACCAGATCAAGTCGCAGTTCCTCGCCCACATGAGCCATGAGCTGCGCACACCGCTCAACGCCATCCTCAACTTCACCGAATTCATCACGCTGGAAATGGTCGGACCGGTTAACGACCGCCAGAAAGACCTGCTGACCAAATCGCTGGAAAGCGGGCGGCATCTGCACGCGCTGATCAACGATGTGCTGGACATCACCAAGATCGAAGCCGGGATGATGGCGCTGTTCCTCGAACCGGATGTTGACCTGCAAGCCCTGATGAAGACGGTGTTGGACACGACACAAACCCTGCTCGACGGCAAGCCGATCAAGCTGGTCAGCGACATTGATGCCGATTTGCCGTTCTTGATTGCAGACAGCCGTCGCCTCAAGCAGACGCTGCTCAATTTGGTGTCGAATGCTGCGAAATTCACCGAACGGGGGAGCATCACGGTCAGCGTCAAGCATCGTGGCGAATATGTCCTGTTCTGCATCAGCGATACCGGCATCGGCATTGCTCCCGAAGAACAGCAAATGATCTTCGAGCCATTCCGCCAGACCGCGCAAGGATTACGTCATGTCGGGGCGGGCACCGGGCTTGGTCTGCCGATCTCGATGTGGTTGATCAACGCGCACGGCGGCAAGTTGTGGCTCGAAAGCGAAGTTGGAGAAGGATCATCCTTCTATTTCACGCTGCCGGTCAAACAGCTTGTGTCCGTGAACGTGCCTAGTTTAACGAGTACGTACTAAATGACGATAACGACTTCGACAAGCCCGGCGCGGTTCATCGACGGGCTGACTCGCCCGCATCCCAGTCTCGCCAATGATGTGGATAGGCATCGGTCGCGCCTGCTTGCGCGGATGCTGCTGCTCACCATCGGCGTTGGGATACTCATCCTCGCGGTGGCATTCACCTACGATTTCAGCATCGACGGTGACCCGGAACTGATCGGCGGCGCGGCAGGGTTAGTGCTGGTCGCCGGGTTGTACGTGCTCAACCGGCGCGGCTACACCAATCAAGCGGCGCTCGGGTTTACGCTGGCAGCTTTTGTCCTGTTCACGTTCGTGCCATTTCTTCCCGGCGCGGCTAACGCCTTTCTCGTTTTTGCCACCGTGCCGATTCTGCTGGCGAGCATCTTCTTCTCACTGCGCAGCGTTTACGTGATTGCCGGTCTGATCATCGTCATCGTCATGATCGCCAACGCGACGAACTTCAGCAACGCGACGGCGATTGCATGGTATTACATCATCTTCAGCACCACGCTGCTGATCACCTTCATTCGCCATAACCAGACGATGGAAGTGCTGCGGCGCAGCGAACTCGAAACTGCGAACCAGCGGCTGCGCGAATCGGAAGAACGCTTGCAGCACCTCAACGCCGATCTGGAACGGCGGGTCGAGGAACGCACCCATGATCTCGCCACCAAGAATGCCGAACTGGAGCGTGCTTGGGAAGCCGCGAAGAAAGCCGACCTGATCAAGTCGCAGTTTCTCGCCAGCATGAGCCACGAACTGCGCACACCGCTCAACGCCATCCTCAATTTCACCGAGTTCGTCAATATCGGCATGTTGGGACCGGTCAACGACAAGCAAAAGGATGCGCTGAGCAAGTCGCTGGACAGCGGACGGCATTTGCTGTCGCTCATCAACGACGTACTTGACATCACCAAGATCGAATCGGGCATGATGCGCCTGTTTGTCGAGGAGAACATCGACCTGCACGAAATCGTCGAGTCGGCGCAGGCGACAGTGGAAACTCTGTTGAAAGGGAAGCCGGTCGCCTTCACAGCGGAGATCGACGCGCCACTGCCGGAGCTAACCGGCGACCGGCGGCGCATCCGTCAGGTGTTGGTCAACCTGCTGTCGAATGCGTGCAAGTTCACCGAGGAAGGCAGCGTGACGCTGCGTGTTCGGAACGAAGGCAGCACCATCCTGTTCAGCGTGATCGATACCGGACCCGGCATCGCCTCAGCCGATCACGATCTGATCTTCGAGCCGTTCAAACAAACCGCCACCGGCATTCAGCATGGCGGCGGGACGGGCTTGGGACTCCCGATTTCTAAACGACTGGTCGAAAGTCATGACGGCGAAATCTGGGTCGAAAGCGATCTGGATCGCGGGTCGGCGTTCTTTGTGCGCTTACCCGTGCGTTCGGAACAGGTCGCCCGCCTGCTTGAGGGAGGCTAACAGCATGGAGCAGCCGTACAGCTTTCTCTACGTCGAAGACGATCCGCTGAGTTCGGAAGTCATGCGGATGATGCTGGAGATGGGACTTGGCTATACCGATGTCACTATCTTCCGCACGAGCGACGATTTCATGAGCCGGCTGACGGCACTGCCCCGCGTCCCTGCTGTGATTTTGCTGGACATCCATGTACAGCCGATTGACGGCTTTGCCATGTATCACATGATTCGCAGCGACGAAGCCTATCGCTGCACCCGTGTCATCGCGCTCACCGCCAGCGTGATGAGCGAGGAAATTGAGCGGCTGCGCCAGAGCGGTTTTGATGGCGTAATCGCCAAGCCTCTGAGTATACAAACTTTCCCGGAACTAATGATCCGGGTGATCAATGGAGAGTCAGTATGGTCTATCGCCTAGATGACGAGATGGATGGTCAGGTCAACGACTGGATCGCCGATCTCGAAAAAGCCGACATTAATATCCGGCAGCGCGCGCGCCGCCGTCTCATCGCCTATGAGGGCGATATCGCCAAGCGGATGATCGATGTGATGTGCGAAGAACAGGGGCGGCGCTCGTGGGAAGCCGCCATCATCCTGTCGGAACGGCATGAGGTCAGCGCGCTCAACGCGATGAAGCAGATGCTCGTTTCGCGCCATCCGGTGTTGGGGCAGATCGCCGCCGAAACGCTGGCAGGCTATGGGACACGCTTCCTCGATGACCTGATCGCGGCACTGCCGATCAGCACGTACCTCACCCAGATCGCCATCATCAGCGTGCTGGAACGAATCGGCGATCAGCGGGCAGTCGCGCCGCTCATGGCATTTGTGCAAACGGTGACGACGCCGATGTTGATCTACACGTCGCTGCGGGCGCTCGGTGCGCTCGGCGACCCGAGCGCGATTGACTTGATCCGCCGCTATCTGAAGCACGAAGACGCGCATGTGTTGAAGCGGGCGCGAATGGCACTACAGGAACTTGAGAAGGAAAGCCGATCCGAGTAAGATGAGGACAACTATGATGCTTCTAGGCAAACGGATCTTTTACATCGAGGATGATCTGAAGAATAGGATGATCGTTCAGACCATCCTCGAGGCGCAGGGCGCAGTCGTCGATTTCGAGCAGTGGGGGTTTCCCGAAATCGCGCTGCGCAAGATGCTGCGTTTTCGCCCGAACTTGATCTTGCTCGATTTGATGTTCCGAAATCAAATGACGGGCTATGATATCTTCGACGCGATTCGCCGCCAGCCCTTCTTCAATCAGATTCCGGTGGTCGCGGTTTCCGCCGCCGACCCGGCAATGGAAATCCCGAAGGCGCAGGCGCGGGGGCTCGCTGGCTTCATTGGCAAACCGCTTGAGATCGCGTTGTTCCCGCAGCAGCTTGAACGCGTCATGAGCGGAGAGCATATCTGGTACTCAGGCTAACCCACGACAGGGGGACAATGCCACCTTTACACGCACTCATCATCGAAGATAACGCCAACAACAGCGAAGTTTTGCAGCTTCTCCTTCAACAGCAAGGGGTCGATAGCACGATTGTCCCATCGACCCGGGGAGTACTGGCAGCGCTTGATCAGCTCGATCAAGTGGATGTGATCTTCTTGGATATCGAGTTCCCGATAGGCGATGGCTTCGCCGTGCTCGACCTGCTGCGCACACTGCCCCGGTTGAACGGCACGCCCATCGTCGCCTATTCGGTGCATATCAGCGAGATTGACCGGGCGCGCGCAGCCGGGTTCGACGGTTTTCTCGGCAAGCCGCTTCAAGCGCAGCTTTTCCCCGGACAGCTTCGGCGTATCCTCGGCGGACGCCCGGTCTGGGAAGTCTGAGCGCCCGCGCCGGCTTATTCGCGCTGCGACGGAAACACGCTGCTTGCCCCGGCGATCACTTCGGTGGTGCGCAGCCAACTGTTCGCCTCCGCGCCCATCGGGTCACCCGTCCAGCGGGGATCGACTTTGTAGCGAAAGAGTTCCAGTTCGGCGCTCAACGCCTGCCAGATCGCCGTCTGGATGTCGATCAAGTTTTGGCGCGCTTCTGCTTGATCAACCACCTTCAGCAGCCGCCGGAAATGTGGCAGGCATAACCCTGACGATGCCGCGTATGCCTCTTTGAAGCGCTCTTCCTCGGATGCTGCCGCCAGCGTTTCGACGTAGCGCGCTTCGTGCGCGTCCAGCGCGACACAGCACATGCAGCGTTCGCCTGCTTCCAACCGTTCCGCCAGCAGGCTGCCCTCACTTTGCTGACCAAACAGCCGCGTCAGCGGGGAGGCTGTCTTCCTCCCGCTGGCGCTGTTCAACACGGCGATGGCGTCATCCAGCACGGCTTGCGCCAGAATTGCCACGCCGACATTGCCGCCGCGCTGCTGCGTCAAGCCCCACGCATGGACGTTGCACAAACCCCGGCTTTTGCGGAACTCGGCTTGGATCATCGGGTCGGCGACGAACTCGTACAGCAGGGTATCCAGAAAGTGATCGGCGTCCTTGTTAAGCAGCCGACAAAGCGGACATCCGGTCAATTTGAATGCCTCTAGGAGGTCATAATAATTCATCGATTTCATCATGTTTACATCCTCTGTTAAGCGCTCGCAAAGAGTTTCTCTAAAGTACTAGACAAAACCAATTGATTCTGCTATATTCTGTATGCCAATATGGAATTTAAAAGACAGTGTGTGTCTTGTCCATATCGCTGTAATGAGCAAACATCCACTGATATTCACAGAGAGAATCCAATATTCGCACCAGACGATTTTCGATGTGCGCTTTCGAGATTTTCTCGTCTACTCCTAGAGCAACGTGTAGAACTACTGAAGCTGTGATGTGTGTGAAAAAGCTGTGGCAAATCTGAACCCTCTTTAGGAGAGAGCGAAAATGTCGAATCGCGTTCGTGGTGTCGTCAAATGGTTTAACGGTGATAAGGGCTACGGCTTCATCACCCCGGAATCCGGTGCTGATCTGTTCGTCCACTATTCCGAAATTCAGGGTGCTGGCTTCCGTACTCTGAACGAAGGCGACAAGGTCGAATTCACGATCACCGAAGGCAAGAAGGGCAAGCAGGCTAGCGGCGTCATCGTCGTCAAGTAAGCTGTTGCAACACCCGTCATGACTATGAAACGCTCCTCACACGAGGAGCGTTTTTGATTCTGCGATAGTACGCTAGTCCTTCGTCCTCCTAAAGGCGGAAGAATACTTCTGTAGGCTTCCTACAATGAAGAAACAGTCTGATGCGACTTTTCGTCGCTTGACACAATAGGGAGCAAGCTCATGTCTGGAAAGAAGCTAAGTATTTCCGTCACTGCTATTTGCCTCTTCGCGCTCCTCGCGGTCTCGACCGCTTTCGCCGCCGCATACAGCTATTCAGGCAATATCCTTTCCGGTGACCAGTACGATCTGTATACAGTAACGCTGGTCGCTGGAGAGCAGGTCACCGCGACGCTTGTCTGCGATGAAATCGCACCGGGAGACCGTCCCCTTGACCCCGTCCTGTCGGTATATTTCCCCGGCGTTGACTCGAGCGATACGAGTTTTGCCAGCGTCTACAATGACGATGGCTTCGGGTCGGATGATGATGCGGCAGGCGTGGACTGCAACGCCTTCGACAGTTCGCGCGTGGAGTTCACCGCACCGACCGCCGGGGTGTACACCTTCCGCGCCGATGGTTTCGGTTCGGCAACCGGACCCTACACGCTGCGCATTCGCACCGGGGGTTCTGGCACTGGCGTGGATGGACGCATCAATCCGCAAAATGACGCGCCGGTTGTGCTGTATTGCAGCGGCACATCGACCAACTTCTACTCGGTAACGGGCGCGTTCCTAGGGTCGGTCGAAGCTGGCGGCAGCGGGACATTCGGCAGCGCGACCGTCAGCCCGCTGGCGGATGGTCGGATGCAGGTCAGTGCGCCGCTGCCCGACGGCAAAGCCTATCTGTTCGTGTGGAGCGGCTGCCCGCATGGCAGCTACAGTGCCTTCTCGGTACAGGGCGGCGCGGCGACGCTTTACGCCAGCGGCTCGTATTAACCCGTAGTTTATGCTTCAGCGCCCCTCATCCAAGGGGCGCTGTTGATTTCCAACCCCCTTGTCGTAATTCACGTATGACATTACACCTTCTTAAATTTACTCTTGATTCGATTCCGGCTATGATCATCCGTAGGACACGGGAGGGCGGCAATGGCAATCGAAGATTACACCTTTGAGAATCGAATCTTCTTTGCACGCGAAGTCGGGGTGATTTCTGTCTCCGAAGCGGAAGAATGGGCGCACAAGCTGGCAGCGTATGCCGCCAGCAGCGAACAACCGATTGTGGCGCTGGTCGATGCGCTGCACGCCGGGTTGATCACGATGGCGGTCAACGATGTGTTCAGCAAGGCATCCTTCACGCCGAACCTGCTGGCGGTCGTGGTGGCGACCAGTCCGCGCGTGACGCTGGTCGCCAAGACGATTGGCATGTTGGGCAAACCCGGTCATACCAAAGTGTTCCCATCGCTGGAAACCGCACGCGAATATGCCGAAAGCCTCGTGAACCCGATAGACTAATTTTGAGGTATGCTAGTCGAATATTTCTTCGTACAGGAGTGATCGCCAATGTCGATGCCCCCTTCGGAAGAGCGCGTCTTTATCTCCTACGCGACCAAAGATTTCCAGTTTGTCGAACGTCTTCGTGGCGACCTACGTAACTCCAACATCCCTTACTGGATTGATCGCGAAGGGTTACAGGCTGGAACGCCGAACTGGGAAAAAGCAATTCGCAGCGCAATCACAAAAGCGCCAGCGGTAATCTACGTTGTTTCCCCGAACTCGTTCGATTCCTTGTTTGTGCGCGACGAAATCAGTATCGCGCAGATGTATGACCGTCCCATCTATCCTGTGTGGGCATTTGGCGACACATGGATGAAGTGTGTCCCTATGGGATTGGGGCAAGTCCAGTACGCGGATGCACGCGGTGAGCACTATGAGCAGGGTGTATCCAAGCTTCTGCAAGCGCTTCGCGGTGTGTTCCCCGACCTCGCGATCACGCCGAAGATCGTCAAGCCTCCGGCTGAGGGGGTGGAACGGCGCAATCCCTACAAAGGCTTGAAGGCATTTAAAGAAGAAGATGCACGTGATTTTTTCGGGCGTACCGCGATGATCGCCGCGCTGCG
>JACSRG010000817.1 GCA_014879865.1 Anaerolinea sp. | reverse complement strand
GCAGTAGATGACCATCGGTTGATCAAGGTTGGGGAGCAGATCGAGGTGCTGTGTCAGTTCGTTGAGCGGAATGTTGATCGCGCCGGCAATGAAGCCTTCCGCGAATTCATCGGTCGTGCGCACATCCACGAGCAGCAGGTCGTTTTCTGCCGCCAGTTCGGTCGCCAGATCGGGGACACGCACCGCATTGAACGTCTCCGGCAGAGCGGCGACATAAGCGGCGAGATACGCATTCAGGTCAAATTCGGGCGCTGCGACTTCGGGCACGCCGACGAGCGGCAGCTGCGCGTTGTTCCATGCGTTGACGCCGCCGGACATATTGCGCACGTTGGTGTACCCCATGATGCGCATCAGCGCCATGCCGATGGCACCACGCACACCAGACTGGCAGTAGATGACGATGTTCGCGTCTTTGTCGGCGGGCAGTTCGCTAACGCGCGCCATGAATTCGTTGATCCAGATGTGCTGCGCGCCTTCGATGTAACCCTGTGCCCATTCGTCGTCCGAGCGAACGTCGATCAGGATCGGCGGGTTCTCGACTAGCTCGGCGGCGAGGTTCGCCGCGCTGACCAGCGCGTAGCCTTCAGGCAGGGTGCTGAGGAAGTTATCGACCGCAGCCAAGAGGGCGGGATCAAATTCCGGGGCTGTTCCAGCTTCCACCATGAACGGTTCAAGGCTGACCGGCAGTTCTTCGCCGACCCACGCATCGAAACCGCCGCGCAGCACGCGCACGTTGGTGTAGCCGAGCACCTGCAGCGCCGTCGCGCCGAGGAGCGCACGCGAGCCACCCTTGCAGATGACGACAATCGGCGCATCGAGGTCAGGGAGCAGGTTCAGGTTCTGAGCGACCGTGCGAACGGGGACATTGAACGCGCCTTCGATGTGTCCTTCGGCGTATTCACCGACTTCACGCACATCAAGCAGGACGATCTCCTGTTCGACGAGCGCAGCATTGAGGTCTTCCACACTCAACATGCCGTAGCCTGCGGGCAGGTTTGCGCCGTATTCGACAAGGCGTTCCATGACCGCTTCTTCTTGCGCGACGACGCCGAACGCCGTGAACGCAAGCAGCAGGACTGCGAGTAATACGAATAATCTTCTCATCGTGCAAAGCTCCTATGATACTTTGGTGTTTTCCTAATTACTCCAGAAAGCGCGACCGCTTTCTGTTGTTTCCACTGTTGGTGATCAGCCGCCGCCCCAAAAGTCGCCGGGGTTTGCCGTCGGCACCGGGGTAGACTGCGTGTCGCCGCCGCCCCAGAAGTCGCCACCGGCGGGTGCGGGCGTCGGTGCGCTGTCCGATCCATCGCCCCAGAAGTCGCCATCGGCGGGTGCAGGCGTCGGGGCGCTGTCCGCACCACCACCCCAGAAGTCACCGCCACCTTCGGCAGGCGCGGGGCTGGCTTCGGCTTCAGGTTGCGCGCGATCCGCGTATTCGGCGGGCAGTTCCGGCGCGCCTTCGACCATGACACTGCGGTTCGCTTCCAGTTCTTCGGCGGCGATGATGGCTTGGGTCAGGAAGAACTGATCGTTGTCGTGGCACGACACACACGACTCGGTCTGCGGCGTGTTGCGCTGAATGTTGTGCGGCGTCGCGTAGACCCACGTCGGACGTTCGTCGAAGTTCGGAAGCAAATCCTCGCCGTAATAGCTGAACGAGTCGATGTCGATTGGCACATGCCGGAGCGGCACGTAGCTGTATGGACGGTCGGCGTTGCGCAGCGGGTTCAAGCCGATGTAGAAGCCCATGAAGTGTTCTTCGACCGTGTAGAACGGGATGGACTCTTCATTTTGTTCGACGTGGCAGTTGATGCAGTTGGTATAGGCGACACTGTGACATGTCTGGCACGAGACGAGCTCTGTCCCGTGAATTTCGTGCTGCTCGATGCCCGAACCGACGCCGACCTGATCTTCATGGCAGGAAACGCAGGTCGGTCCCTGTGCGCCGTCATACCGGTGTTCCGCCTCGATGCCAACCCCGTGAATTTCGTCGCCCGTGTGGCAGTCCGCGCAGCCCATACGCGCCCGGAAATGCACGTCGGCGGGATAGCCTTCATTCAAGCCGTAGTACTCGTTCTTGACGCGGCTGCCGTGACAGGCGGTACAGGTCTGGCTCATGGGCGGGGTATTGACGAAGTCGTGCCCGGCGAGCAAGCCCGACCCGACCGAGGTCGGCTGGCTGACGTGGCAGTCGCCGCAGGTGGTATGGCAGTCGTTACAGTGATTGGCTTCAGCTTCTTCGAGCGTGGCGTGATTTTCCGGCAGACTCCGCGCGTAGAGCGCCGTGTCGTACCCGGCAAGTGTGCTGTGCAGGCTGTTGATGCTCGGCTCAGTCACATCGGTGTGACATTCGCCGCAGGTGGTCAGCGCGTCGGTAGCAGGGTTGGCGAGCATCCCCTCGTGCGCTGCGTCCATATCATCGACGGATTGCCCTTGATGGCAGTCCGTGCAGTTGATGTAGGAGTGAATATCTTCTGAGTACGTGTCGGCGTCGATCCAGACGCGCTCCCATGGCTCCATCGGAGCCACGGAGCCCCCTCAGCCGGGACCCGAGGAGAGAGCCTCGGTCTTTTCTTCGGCGACCGCCAGCGTGGTCAGCCGCTCCTGATCCGTGTGGCAGTCCAGACATTCGACATCCGTGAACTGTTCAAGAATCGGGGTCGGAGGGATGACATTTTGTGCAACCGCTTGGTTGTCACTGCCTGACGGCGTGCTTCGCGGGGCAAGGGTGGGAGCGGAGGTATCGGGTGCGCATCCCGCTGCGATCCCGGTGATGATAGTCCCGGCAGCGATGGAGAGTGCGACGGCGATCCAGCGTTTCATCGTTGACTCCGTAGACGAATAGCGTTGATTCCCTAACTTGTGTTTGGGAAAAGTATCACAACTTGCGGATAGCATACACTTTTATGGGTGTACTGTTAAACAAAAGTACACGAATCTACCCGTTACATTTGTCACATTTGCCTGAAATGGTGATGTTTGTCACTCGTACCACTATTGGGTATTGTTGTACACTTTAATGGCAAATCACCTCCCCAGCCTAGTTGTGTTTTCGTAGGAGCCTTGTATGGATGCATTGACGCTCGCTCGTCTGCAATTCGGCATCACCACCGTATATCATTTCTTCTTTGTTCCCTTAAGTATTGGTTTGGCGATCATTGTCGCGCTGATGCAAACGCAGTATGTGCGCACCGGGAACGAAAAGTTCAAAGCCATGACCAAGTTCTGGGGCAAGCTGCTGCTCGTGAACTTCGCGATGGGCGTGGTGACGGGCATTGTTCAGGAATTCCAATTCGGCATGAACTGGTCGGAATACTCGCGCTTTGTCGGCGATATTTTCGGCGCACCGCTGGCGATTGAGGCGCTGGTCGCCTTCTTCATCGAATCGACCTTCTTGGGCGTGTGGATTTTCGGCTGGGACAAACTGGGCAAGCGCGCGCATCTCGCCGCGATCTGGTTAGTTGCCTTCGCTTCGACGCTTTCCTCATTCTGGATTCTGGTCGCAAACTCCTTCATGCAAAACCCGGTCGGCTACCAGATCGCGGAGAGCGGTCGTGCCGAAATGACTGATTTCTTTGCCGTCATCACCAACCCGAATGTGCTGCTCCAATTCCCGCACGTCGTGCTCGGCGCGCTGACGACCGGCGGTTTCTTCGTGCTCGGCATCAGCGCCTATCATTTGCTGCGGGGACGGCACAATAACCTCGCCATGTTCAAGACCTCGGCGCAGATCGCGATGGTAATCGGCGTCGTCGCCGTGTTCGGCACGATGCTGTTCGGTCACGCACAGGGTCAGCGCATGGCAGACACGCAGCCGATGAAGCTCGCCGCCGCCGAAGGGCTGTGGGAGAGCGAAGACCCGGCAGGCTTGTCGATGTTCCAGATCGGCAACGAGGCAGAGCGGACAGAGGTCTTTAACCTCCGCATACCGTCGCTGTTGAGTTTCCTGTCGTACAACACCCCGGATGGCATGGTGCGGGGCATCAACGACCTGCAAGCGCAGTATGAGCAGCAGTATGGTCCCGGCGATTACGCGCCGCCCGCGATCTGGTTGACCTACTGGAGCTTCCGCGCGATGGTCGGCGCGGGCGTGCTGATGTTCGTCCTCGGCGCGTTGAGCATTTTCTTCTGCCGCACCAACCGCCTGCCGCAGACCAAATGGCTGCTGCGCGTGCTGCTGCTGGCGATTGTCCTGCCGTATCTGGCGAACTCGACCGGATGGATGCTGACGGAAGTCGGACGCCAGCCATGGATCGTGCAGGGTTTGATGACGCTCGATCAAGCCGTTTCCCCGAACGTCACCGTCGAGATGCTGGCGATCTCGCTGGTTGGTTTCACGCTGATCTACGGTGCGCTGATGGTGGCGGATATTTATCTGCTGCAAAAGTTCGCCCGTGATAAGGGCAATGAAGGCGCTGCGCCGCAAACCACGCCAAAGACCGAACAACCTAAAGCCGCGCTCAAGGGCGCGTATTAAACCGGAGAAGCAACAACATGGATTATCAAACGCTGCAAACCCTGTGGTTCGTCCTGATCGCGGTGTTGTTCACCGGTTTCTTCCTGCTCGAAGGCTATGATTACGGCGTGGGTGTGCTGCTGCCGTTCGTCAGCAAGACCGACGCCGAACGCCGCATGGTGATCAACACGATTGGTCCGTTCTGGGATGGCAACGAAGTTTGGCTGCTCACGGCAGGCGGAGCGATGTTCGCCGCTTTCCCGAACTGGTACGCGACCCTGTTCAGCGGCTTCTATCTGGCGCTGTTCCTGATCCTCGTCGCGTTGATCGTGCGCGGCGTCGCCTTCGAATTCCGCAGCAAAGACGAAAATCCGCGCTGGCGTCGGCTGTGGGACTGGGCGCTGTTCATCGGCGGTTTCCTGCCCGCGCTGCTCTGGGGCGTTGCCGTCGGCAATTTCCTGCGCGGCGTCGCCATCGACGCGAACATGACATTCGTCGGCTCGTTCTTCGATCTGCTCAACCCGTATGCACTGCTCGGCGGCGTCCTCACGCTGACCTTGTTCACGCTGCACGGCGCGCTGTTCCTTGAGCTGAAGACGGACGGCGTCGTGCGCGAACGCGTGCAGCGCATCACGCGCGTTTTGTGGCTGCCCGTCACGGTGATCGCGCTGCTGTTTGTCGGCTACAGCGCGCTCGAAACGGATATGTTCGCGGCGCTTAACGTTGTGCAGATCGCCGGCTTGGTCGCCGCTGTCGCCGGGCTGTTGTTCACCGGGGCGATGATCATGAGCAAGCGCTATGGTCGCGCGTTCCTCGGCACGGCGATCACGCTGATCGGGACGGTGGCGCTCGTCTTCTCGACACTGTTCCCGCGCGTCCTGCCATCAACTCTCGGCGACGCCTTCGATCTCACTATTTACAATGCCTCTTCCAGCCAGTACACGCTCGGCGTGATGACGGTGATCGCTCTGAGCCTTGTGCCTGTCGTGCTTGCTTATCAGGCATGGACGTACTGGGTGTTCCGCAAACGTCTTACCACCCAAAGTCACTTCGAATACTAACCCCTCGTTTCGCCAGAAAGCGGCTCACCGTCGAGCCGCTTTCCTTTTCCGTATCGTGAAACAGGCGTGCTCGAACGATGGATAGACGATTACTCGCCGAAGCCCGCACGGTGCGCCGTGAATTCGCGCTGAGCATCGCCCTGCAAACGGCGGCAGGCATGTGCTTGATCGGGCAGGCGTACGCTTTCAGCCGGGCGGTCGCCGGTGTGTTCTTGGGCGGCGAACCGCTCGACGGGATGCTGTTGGCGCAGATCGCCGTTTTCGCGCTGCTGCGGGCGGCGCTCATGTGGGCGGGGAAC
>JACSRG010000918.1 GCA_014879865.1 Anaerolinea sp. | reverse complement strand
ACGACGCTGTCGCCGAAGTACTTCTGTTTGTCCAAGCCAAAATCGCGTGAGCGGTGCTGCACGAAGGCATCCAATTCGCGGAAACTACCGGGATCGAGCAGGATGTCAAGACGCTCACGGGCGGTGTTGCGTCCGGCTTCGTGTTGACGTTGAATGCGCTCTTGACCACCGCCGAGGCGGCTCTGTTCGCGCAGTTGGTGCAGCCGTTCGATTTTCGGATTCACCGTCATTAAGTTTTCTCCAAGTGGTCAAAACGAAAGATATAACACGTTAGTTCCCGTGCGGATGCTGATTGCGCCGATTAACGCACGACGGCAGTCCGATCGACGTATGTCCGGGCGAACTCCACGAACTGGTACACGTCGGCGAACGTCGAGGCGATCCCCAACGATACCCGCACCGCGCCGGAGGCTTTGCCGTCCATGACGAGCAGGAACTCCTCGAAGGACATGCGCTCCTCGTGCTGGAAGCATCCGCGCATATCGTCCTCGGTCAGGTTATTGGCGACCTCGCCCGCGCCGGGGTTACAAAAACACCCCGTGCGCAGTGAAATCGTGCGGGCGTTCGCTTCCTGCTCGACCATGCGGAAGTCAAACAGATTGCCCTGCGGGTCGAACAGGTTGACCGTCACCGTGCTGCCGCGCCCTTCGACACTCGCAGGCCCATACAGGCGCACCAGCGGCTTGCCGTTGGCGTGCTGAAGACTCATCAACTGGTCGATCATCCAACCTGCCAGTGCCATGACGCGCGTGTGAATCACCCCCACGCCGACCGACTGCAAAAAACGCAGCCCGATCTCGACCGCCGGGATGTTCAGGTAGTTGATTGTTCCGTCTTCAAAACCGCGTTCGCCTTCCGCGAGATAATAACCGTCCCCCTGCACCGATGCAATCGTGATTGTGCCGCCAGCAAACCACGGGCGATGCAGCCGCGCCAGCTTGTCTTTGCGCGCGATCAAGCAGCCGATGCCCGTCGGGTAGCCGAACATCTTGTAAAACGAAAGATCGACGAAATCAGGCTGCCACCGGCTGAGGTCGAGGCAGTTGGTCGGCGCGAATGCCGCGAAATCGACCAGCACATCCCACCCGTGCGCGTGCGCCCGTTCGATCCATTCCAGCGGATGCTGCACACCGGAGAAGTTCGACTGCGCGGGAAAAGCGAACAGCGTCTTCTGCCCCGGCTGCGTCTCGGCGAGAAGCTGATTGAGCACCGCCTCGTCTGCGCATAAATCCGGCGGCAGCACGGGGATGTAATGCACGGTCGCCCCGCGTGACCGCGCGAATTCGCGCATCCCGTTGACCGAGTTGTGATTGTCGAATGTCAGCACGTAGCGATCACCGGGCGCGAATGGGTACGACTCGCCGACCAGCTTGAGTGCGCCGCTGGCGTTGAGCGTGAAAATCACGACGTACTCGTCAGGGGAGGCATTGAAATATTCGAGGACAAAGCGCCGCGCGCTTTCGTCCAACTCCGTCGCCGCCTGCGAGGTCGGGTTGCTTGAATGGGGATTGCCGAACACGCCGCGCTGAAGCAGCGTCATGTGTTCGCGCAGTTGGCGATCCGCGTAGAGACCACCGCCTGTATAGTCGAGGTAGACGTGTCCCTGCTCGTCAAGGCGGCTGAACTCGCTCGCCCGCAGCGCGTCGATGCTCAAGGTATCCAGATACGCGGGGTACTGCCGGATAAAGTCGTCGTATGCCTGTTGGAGCGCAGACGCCTGCTCAAACTGGCTCGCCATAAATGAGGCTCCTCTTTCCAAGAAACGTGCATATTCTTTAACTATACCGCATCCTGTCGGGCAAGACATAGCGGAAGCCGGTCAGTGCCCCGCCCGCGCCGAACATGAATACTTTATGAAGCTTTTAATTTTATGTGAACTCCGCTTAACATTCTTGATAAACTCTCCATACTCTTCGCAGCATTGGTTCATCCTGTCTCTCTAGCTGAACTGAACCCGTATCCGTCCAATTAGGGAAACTGTTGTGACACTTCTGCAAAACTGGCTCACCCGGTCAGCCCATGACTGGGGTATTTCTCCCCGTACTGCGATTCTCCTGTTCTTGCTGCCGCTGGTGGCTGGGGCGCTGCTCTTCCTCACATGGATGCGGCGCGACGTATTCGTCTTCATCCTTGCGGAAGACAGCATCGTGGAATGGTTGAGCGCGGCGACTTTCGCCGGGGCAGCCGTGTTCGCGGCGGTTCTCGCATGGCGGCAGTACCGGGCGGATCATTGGAAACACAGCCTGCTGTTCGGAAGCATCGCCGCGCTGCTCGTGTTTTTGACCGGGGAGGAGATCTCTTGGGGGCAGCGCTTGATCGGCATCGAAACCCCGGAGGCATTGAGCAGCATCAACCGCCAGCAAGAAATCACCGTGCATAACATCGGCGATCTGCTGGAAGTCTTCCGGTTGGGGATGCTGTTTATCGGTGCATACGGCGTGATTGTGCCGCTGATTAGCTTGAGCGATTGGTGGCAGCAGCGCACCCGACTGCGGCGATTCGTATTTGTCCCGCCGCTGTTCTTGACCTCCAGCTTTTTGATCTTGTTCCTGTTTCGGCTGTCCCGGCTGACGATCTACCAGTATGGCGGCGATTTCAAGCGTTTCGAAGAGTTCACCGAATTGTGCCTCGCGTTCGCCATCCTGACGATCCTCTGGTTGCTAGCGCGGAGGGATACGCGCAAAGCCGAGTCTGCCACTGCTGATGACCGGGTGCAGCTCCCGTCAACGTGACCCCGACGATTTCAGACTTACGTGCTCGATCCGCTACAATTTCTCGCAGCGGGAGTGAGTCAGCATCGACGGGACGAACACGGATGGAGCATCAAAAAGTCAGCATTCTCGATTTTCTGTTGGCGTGCTTTCTGGCGCTGTTCTTCGGAGCTGGCGCGGTGGGCAGTTTGGGCGGTAACGCCATCGTTCGCAGCCTTGTCCTCTTCGGGCTGTCCGCGCTGATGGTTGTGTTCGCCGTCGCCGATCTACGCGCCGGACTGCGCCCGCCGACGCGCTGGGAACTGTTCAAGGCGTGGATGATTCTTCGTCCCCTCCTCTGTGCGGTGATCGGCATCGGCTTGATTTTGTTGGTACTGAGTCAGGTCGAGTTTTTCCTCACCTTCCTGACGCGGGATCAGTTTGGGATGCTGATGGTAGGGCTGGTGCTGATCTGGGGTGTGGTGCTGCTGTATACCATCGGGCAAGCACCGCGCACACGCCCAAGTGAATCGGACAGCGCGTACCGGCAGCGCATCCGCTACCGGGACTAGGTCACGGCGTGTTCTGATGAGTGCGCCGGATTTCCTCCAGCAGCGCGCGGATTTTGGCTTGATCCGCCGGGCTGTAACGGTCAAAGTGGACGGGGTCTTCGGCATAATCGACAAGGTCTTGCAGGTAATAAGTCGACTCGAACGTACGGTTGTAGATCGCACCGAAATCAATGCGCGCAGTATCCACCCCCGTTAGTGGGATGTCGATCACAGGCAGGGCTTGATTGACCGCGATGGTGTAGATCGCTGTCGTTCCCGACTCCAATGACGGGCGCGGATCGGTGACGAGGATTGCGTAAGGATACGCGTCCGCCTCACCACGTGCATAGTTACGCAGCGCAGGATGAATCGGCGGCGTCTGGTGCAGATAGTCGATCTCAACCATCCGCAAACCGCTTTTGAGGACATCCAGCCGTTTCGCCCGGTACTGCTGATACACCGAACCTCCGGGTTTATTCGCTGGTGACAGCAGTTCGATCCGCGTGATCGGTCTGCCGACGCCATCCCCTTCGCCAAGCTGGTAAATGATGATCCCCGTCAGCGTATCCTCATCCTCTTCGATCAAGTACTCGGTTGAAACAACGGCGTTAGGCTTCGCGGCTTCAGGGATCGCCTGTGGAGAACGTTGACGGGTTGCAGAATCTCGGTAAATAGTGACATCGGGAATGAGTCGCGATCCCGGTGGAAAGTAGTGCAGTTCGACCTCTGTGCCTTGCAGCGATTGTTCCGCGATGCTGCGGTAACCGGGCGGCAGCCACTCGTCGATCAAGCGGGCGAGGTCGGTGATGTGGTAGCTGTGGTAACTGCGCCAGCGTCCGCTCTCATTTTGCAGACGGCTGTTCAGATGGGCGTTGATACCGGGATACAGATTGCGCTCGGACTGAATCGCCATTTCACCCTCTCGATCTCTACCTGATATACCAGAACACTAGCTTCATGGTCGGGTGGTGGGGTATGTTAACTATCACCCTTTTCGCGAAAATAGGGTATTGCACCTAGAGAGTCAATTACAGCTTTTGCTCTGATATTTGCGGCAGCAAACTCGTAGCTACCGTGAAAAGCCTCCACAACTGCATATAGCGCCATGAGTGTTGCCAAGAGAATTGACATATGTTGAGACGCTATCGACTCACGAGCGTCTGAAATACCGTTCTTTCCACTAGATGAAGGAACGAGACCGAGAAAGTACATTGCACCGAATACCGTACCATGAAGAATTTCGGAAGCGTGCCGATACACTGCAAAGCGCGCAAAATGCAAATGCAGCAATAGATCGGTCCCAAATTTCTCACCCGCGACACTGATACGTGTATCAAGAGCATCATCGATCCAATTCTTTTCTCCCCCACGTTTGTTCGTGAACTCCGTAAGTTCAGCTTCTAGTTCCTTTGCAATGAGAGGATTAGGTTTTTTAGAAGACATAACACGGATAATGCTGCTACCAATTTTGGATTCACGCTCCATATCTCGATACGCCATCTGGCGGGTGTGGCGCATCGCCCGTTCTGCCATCTCCTCGCCTTGAGCCATGATGTAACAAGCATTTGCAGCGGTTTCGACTACCGAGCGAGCTATTGGATAGCAATCCCTCGTATGCATTCCCACTGATTCGGATAATTTCACGATTGTGCTCGTTGATGCTCCAACAGCTTGGAGCAGGAAGAAAAGAGGTTGTTTAACCTTTTCTGGCAAGGGTTTCTTTTCTTCTCGCAATGCCGAAGCAACTTCATGGTCCACAGTTACAGCAATTAATGCGTCAATAATTCGAATCAACTCAGAATTCTTCGTCCGCAATTGCATAACACAATCGATTAAGCGTGAAGAAGGTGGTTCAAAGGTTTCCATGTTTCCTCGCTTAGCGGAATATATTTATAGTACTTATAAAGGGAAATTGTACATATTTCAAGGGGCACTAGGGCAAAAAAAAGCAGTCAGCCCATCTCTGAGCTAACCGCCAATCGCTAACCGCTGAAAGCTATCTCGCTAAATGCTCACTTCGGGGCGATACTCGCCGAAGACTTCGCGCAGCGTGTGGCACACCTCGCCGAGCGTCATGTCATGTTCGACGCACTCCACGAACAGCGGCATGAGGTTTTCGCTGCCGCGTGCCGCCGCGTCGAGCCGACCGCGCAGTTCGGTGATCTTGTCGTTGTCCCGGCTGGCGCGCAGTTCCGCCAAGCGCTGACACTGCGCGACCTCGATAGCGGGATCGACGTGGAGCAGATCGGGCTTGGGATCGGACTCGGTCTTGAACTTGTTCATGCCGACGATCACCTGTTCGCCGCGTTCGACCGCGCGCTGGTAAGCATACGCCGCGTCCTGAATTTCGCCCTGCACGTAGCCGAGTTCGATGGCAGTCTGCGCGCCGCCCATCTCGTCGATCTTGGCGATGTAGTCTTCCGCCCGGCGTTCGATCTCGTCGGTCAGGTGTTCGACCACGTAGCTGCCCGCCAGTGGATCAATCGTGTCGGCTGCGCCCGTCTCGTAGGCGATGATCTGCTGCGTGCGCAGCGCGATCTGCACGGCTTCCTGCGTCGGCAGTGCCAGAGCCTCGTCTTTGCTGTTCGTGTGCA
>JACSRG010000582.1 GCA_014879865.1 Anaerolinea sp. | reverse complement strand
CATTGGATTGTAGGGGATCGGGTTGCCGAACATGTCCGTCGGCGGCGTGTTCCCGATAGTCAAGAGCGTGAATCCAGCCCCAAGCGCATTCAGCACGCCGATGATGTTGAACGCTTGCACCAGCAGGTCGGTGCGCTGCGGAAGCCGCACAGCGGTGAAGTTCTCCGGTACGGGCATGAGTGCATATTGCAGATTCGCGCCGCCAATATCGCGCAAATACATATCTTCGACCATGTTGCGCAGCGCTTCGGGGCTGCGCTTGCGATAATCGATCCACTGGTAGCGCGACAGATTTTTCGCGCTCTCCGGCACTTTGAATGCCGTCGCCACCACTGTGATCACTTCGCGCTGCCCCTCCCCCGCATTTTCTAGCAAGGTGGCAGGTGTCCGGTCGGAGACGACGACAATTTCGTGATCCGGTATCACACCACCTTGAACCTCACGGTAATGCGCGCCTTCGAGCGCCTGCCGCACATCCGACGCCACCTGCTGATCGCCGGGGTCGAACTGGAGGCGAAACGTCTTGCCCAGATCGCTGAACTGCAAGCCCTGTGCCTGCCGAACCTCCCGGTTGACCCGTTCGCGGACGGACTGCCCGCCCTCACCCGTCGGCGACCAGCGATACAGCGCCGGATGTCGCCCAAGAAGCTGTCGCGCGGTGAGCATCAGGAGGATCACCGCGCTGCTCGTCAGGATCAACGGCACATGCGGCGTGACCTGAAACTCGTACATGTTTTGATTGAACACCGTGATGAGCGCGATCAACAGCACGCCCACAATCAGCACCAGAAAGGCGTTCCGCTGCTCTGCGACCGTATAGGCACGACGCAAAAACTGGCGCAGCAGATACAGCAGCGGGAGTAGCAGAGCGACTGCCAAGCCGGGCAGCACCGGGAGCAGCAGCAGCGGCGAGAGATACGCAGCGATCACGATCCAGACTGCCGGAGGAAAACGCAGTCCACGCGGAGGCGGATCGCTGACCATGTTCTCGCCGCGCAAGCCATGTGCCAATCGTTCGACGCCGTGCTCGAAGTCGCCGCGCAAATCGATGCGCGGAACATCATGCAGTTCCGGCGGCAGTTCGACCCGCTCGAAGAACGCGACGACCACCGGCTTGCCCGCTTTGAGCGTCGGCTCCCACTCAACGCGCACCCATGGCGAACCGAGCGACGCCTTCGACGCGACCAGCACCAGTGCGTCACAGCCCGTCAGCGCGGCTTGGATGGCAGCCGACCAGTCCATGCCCGCCTGCAATTCGTGGATGTCGAACCACGCGTTGATCCCATGTTTCGCCTTGAGCAGCGTAGCCAGTTGTTCGGCGAAGTAAAACTCCTTGCGCGAATAGCTAATAAAGACTCTTTGGTCGGTCACGGTGGTCACCTGAAAGCTGTGTCTGGATGCTTCTATTCTAGTGGCAAGGTTATTTAGCTGCTTACGTGCGCGTCGCCCGATTCGCTTGGTACCAGTTACACAGCATTTTGAGCGGGCACGGTTCGCACTTGGGATTACCCCACACGCACAACTGCTGACCGTGCCGCAAGTTGGCAACGTGGAAGTTGAACAGAAAGTACGGTTCGTTCGGCAGCAGATCAAGCAGCACGCGATGCGCCGCCTCTGTGCCCACTTTCGCGCCGATCAAGCCGACACGCTGGCTGACACGGTGGACGTGCGTATCGACGGGCATGACGGGTTTGCTGAAGCAGAACAACAGCACCAGCGACGCCGTTTTGATCCCGACCCCCGGCAGCGCCATCAGCCATTCAAGTGCCTCTTCGACGGGCATATCCGCCAGAAAGTCGATGTTCGGCGCGCCGCGCAGTTGGATGATCTGCGCCAGCGTCGCTTTAATGTTCGGCGCTTTGACTTCGGGATAGTTGGATGGGGAAATCGCATCTCGCAGCGCATTCACATCCGCGTCACGGATCACCTCCCACGAGCCGAAGCGATCCCACATTCGCTGAAACGCCAGTGCCTCATTCGCGTTGGTCGTGCGCTGCGAGAGCATGGTCGAGATCAATTCGTGCATCGGTTCGCGGCGTGGTTTCAGCGGACGTTCGCCGTAGCGTTCCGTCAGCAGCCGGTAAACTTCCAGCGCTTTCGCCGCCAAATTAGGCTGCGTTTGCATAATCGCTCCTCTTGAACTCAGAACGGAAGCAATCCCCATTGTAATCCGTTTGTGATTAATGCCTGATGAACGCCACATCACGTTCATGCGGCTTATCACTATTGCGAAATAACACGTCTGCTAAAGTAGTAGAGTTGTTTTGCTACTGCTGAACGGTAGAATCGAGCCTCGACGGGTGAGGCAGGAGAAAATCGATGCAACGGATCGCGGTTTTGACGAGCGGCGGTGACGCACCGGGCATGAACGCGGCTATCCGTGCAGTCGTGCGGAGCGGGTTGGAAGTCGGCTGCACGGTGTACGGCATCAAGAATGGCTATCGCGGTTTAATCGACGATGACATGCGAGAAATGGGCGCGCGTGACGTAGGCGGCATTATTCAATTGGGTGGTACGGTGCTGGGCAGCGCGCGCTGCGCGGAATTCAAAACGGCGGAAGGTCGGCAGACGGCGCTTAACAACCTTGCCAAGCGCGGGATCGAAGGCTTGGTCGTGATCGGCGGAAACGGATCGCAAACGGGCGGCTACGAGTTGTCGAAGCTCGGCTTCCCGGTCGTCGGGGTCGCATCGACCATCGACAACGACCTCGCCGGGTCGGACATCACTATCGGTGTGGATACGGCACTGAATATCGCATTGGAGGCGATTGACCGCCTGAAAGTGACGGCATCGTCGCACCGGCGCGCCTTCGCCGTCGAGGTGATGGGACGCGACAGCGGCTACCTCGCGTTGATGTCTGGCATCGCGGGCGGCGCGGAAGCCGTCGTCATCCCCGAACAGGAAATCCCCGCCGAACGACTAGAGGAAATCCTCAATGAAGCCTATGCGCGCGGCAAAATGCACGGCTTGATCGTCGTGGCGGAAGGCGCGAAGAACAACGGCGAAAAGCTGCGCCAGTACTTCCACGAACACAAAGACCGCATCGGCTTTGAACTGCGCGTGACCATCCTCGGACACGTCCAGCGCGGAGGCACCCCCGGCGCATTTGATCGCCTGCTGGCAACCCGCCTAGCGGCGCGTGCGACCGAACACCTCATCCGCAGCGAACACGGCGTCCTGATCGGGTGGATCAAGGGAGCGGCACTCCCCACCCCCTACCCCGAAGTCATCGGCAAGAAGAAACCGCTCGACCTCGACCTGCTGCGGTTGGCGGACGTGCTGGCACAATAGATGATCGTGTGTCTGTAGGGGCAAGCGCGCCTTGCCCCCTACTCTTGCAGCTTCGATGCCGCCGGCTTATCGACGATCCACGTGATTTGCGGCGCGCGAACGAGATGCACCGGCAGCGCGTTTTCCGGCTGCGCGGGCGGCGTGAGCGCCTGCTTGAGGATGTCGGCTTTTGCCTCCCCCAGCACATAGAAGATGATGTTCGCCGCCGCGTTAATCACCGGATACGTGAGCGTAATGCGCCATGTGTCTAACTGCGGCACATGATTCGCAACCACCCACCGCCCCTGTTCCGCGAGCGCCGCCGTGCCGGGGAACAGCGACGTGATATGCCCATCTTCGCCCAAGCCGAGGATGATCAGGTCGAACTTAGGGAGTTTTTGCCCCAAGCGCCCGGTGAAGAACTTCTTCATCGCCGCCTCGTAGTCGCTGGCGGCTTGCTCCGGCGGGTTTTGGCTCTGGATGCGAAAGATTTGCGGGAGCGGCATCGGCACATGGTTGAGCAGCAGGTCTTTGATCATGTGCCCGTTGTTTTCCGGCGAGTCGAGCGGCACACTGCGCTCGTCGGTCAGAAAGGCGTAAGTTTGCGCCCATGCGATCTGCCGGACGTACTCATCCGATGCGATCAGCTTGTAGGCATCGCGCGGCGTGTTGCCGCCTGAAAACGCAACCGTGAACCGATCCCGCGCTGCGATGGCGCGCTCGGCGATGCGCACGACATTCGTCGCCAGCGCGTGCGCGGCAGCGCTGCGGGTAGCATAGACTCGAAACGTCATTCGTCGTGACCTCCACAGCCCAAGCGCCAACCGCGCCCGTCCTGAAACAGCAAAATGTCCGCTTCCTGTGGTCCCCATGACCCGCGCGGGTAGAGGCACAGCGGCGGCGCGCTCGGCGACTCCCACCCGCTGAGGATGTAATCGACCAGCTTCCACGATAGGTCGATCTCGTCTTCGCGGGTGAACAGCGCCGCATCCCCTTGAAGCGCGTCGAGGAGCAAACGCTCGTAGGCTTCGGGCAGCGCAGTTTCTTTATAGCCTTCGCGATAGTGAAACTCCATATCCATCGGGTGAATATCGGGCGCGCCGGGCATTTTCGTCTCGAAACGCAGATGAATCCCCTCATCCGGTTGGATACACATTGACAGCAAGTTCGGGTCGAGCGTCTTGCCGCGCGTCATGTTCATGAACAGGTGCGGCGGGCGACGGAACTGGATAGCGATCTCACTCGTCTTGCGCTTGAGCGCCTTCCCCGACCGCAGGTAGAACGGCACATCCTGCCAGCGCCAGTTATCGATGTACAGCTTGAGCGCGGCATAGGTCGGCGTCATCGAGTTCGGCGCAACGCCTGTCGTCTCCGGGTAGCCGTCATACTGCGCGCGGACGGTATCATGGATCGACACGGTGCGGATCGCGCTCAAGACCTTCACTTTCTCGTTGCGCAGCGTGTCCGCGTCGAAGGAAACGGGCGGTTCCATCGCCACCAGCGAGAGAAGCTGAAGCAGGTGATTCTGGAACATATCGCGCATCACGCCTGCACCGTCGTAGTATCCGGCGCGGTGTCCAACGTCCACATCTTCGGCAACCGTGATCTGCACATGATCGACATAATTGCGATTCCACACCGGCTCGAAGATCGTGTTGGCGAAGCGGAAGTACAGAATATTCTGCACCGTCTCCTTGCCGAGATAATGGTCAATCCGGTAGACCTGATGCTCGTCGAAGGCATTGTGGATCGTCGTATTGAGCGCCGACGCCGAGGCGCGATCCTTGCCGAATGGCTTCTCGACAATGACGCGCCGCCAGCCATCTTCCTCGGCGGCTAACCCCGCGCCGGAAATGTTGTTCAGCACGTCGTCGTAGTATTCGGGCGAAGTCGCCAGATAATACAGCCGGTTCGCCTGCCCGCGCTCGATCCCGTACAGGAATGATTGCAGCGTATCATAGTCGATGCGTGTGCCGAGGTCACCGCGCGAGTACCACACGCGGCCGCTGAAATCCGCCCATGCCGTCTCATCGTAATCGGGGAGCGCGTGCACAGCGTCAGTGAACAGCGCACGGAACTCCTCGTGTGTATACGGTCGCCGCGCAAAGCCGATCACGTGAAAGTTAGGCGGCAGTCGGTTGAGCACGAACAACCGGAACAATGCCGGGACGAGTTTGCGGTGCGTCAGATCGCCGGACGCGCCGAAGATGATGATCGAGTTGGTTTGACTCCCGTTGATCATCAACGTTACTCGGTTTTAATCGCATGTCCGCCGAATTGGTTGCGCATCGCGGCGAGCAGTTTCGCCGCAAAGCTGTCTTCCTGCCGGCTGACAAAGCGCATCATCAGCGACAGCGTAATGACCGGCGCGGGCACATCCAGATCGATGCCCTCGAAGACCGTCCAGCGCCCTTCGCCGCTGTCCGCCACGTACGGCGCGATCCCGTCGAGATCGGGATTCTCGCTCAGCGCCGCCGCCGTCAGGTCAAGCAGCCACGAGCGCACAACGCTGCCATAGCGCCAGATTTCGGCAATTTGCGTCACGTCGAGTTCGAGATCGGGCTTCTTGCGCATGATCTCGAAGCCTTCGGCAAACGCCTGCATCATGCCGTATTCGATGCCATTGTGTACCATCTTGACGAAGTGTCCCGCACCACTCGGTCCAACGTGCCCCCAACCGCGATCCGGCGCGGGCGCGAGAGTTTCGAAAATCGGGCGCAGGTATTCGACGGTGTCTTTTTGCCCGCCGATCATCAGGCTGTAGCCTTCTTTGAGTCCCCAGATACCGCCGCTCGTCCCGACATCGACGTAGTGCAGCCCGAATGCCGCCGCCATCTTGCCGCGCCGGATCGAGTCTTTGTAGTTGCTGTTCCCGCCGTCGATGATGATGTCATGCGGGGACAGGAATTCCATGAGTTCACGGATCGCCTGTTCGGTCGGCTCGCCTGCCGGGATCATCAGCCAGACGGCGCGCGGGGCATCCAACTTACTCACAAGGTCGGCGTATGAATGTGCGCCGGTTGCTCCGGCGGCGACCCCCTCTGCGACCGCCTCCGGGCTGCGGGCATACACAACCATCTGATGCCCCCCGCCCAACAGCCGCAAGTTCATGTTGCCGCCCATCCGTCCTAGACCGATCAAGCCTAACTGCATGTTGAGCCTTCCTATTGTTAACAGAGTCTCATTCTTCAACTTCTCCGATGATATATCATGAGTTGGGAATGACAAACAGCCATAGCTGGTCACAGAGTGGAAAGAGGGGCGAAAATGTGGCAAAATTCCCCTCAATTCCAGCAAAGATTGGAGAACCACTGTGCAGCAAGTCACTTCCATATCCGATAATCGTCTCAGCGCCTCCGAAGGGTTAAATGCCCTTTTTGCGCCGCGCAACGTCGCGGTGATTGGCGCAACGGAACGGCAAGGCAGCGTCGGTCGGACGATACTATGGAACCTCATCAGCAGCCCGTTCGGAGGAACGGTCTACCCCATCAACCCCACCCGCAGCAGTATTCTCGGCATTCGTGCTTACCCAAGCATCGCGGCACTGCCTGAGCAGGTCGATCTCGCAGTGATTGTCACCCCGGCGCATACCGTCCCCGACGTGATGCGGGAATGTGCCGCCGCCGGAGTCAAGGGCGTCATCGTCATTTCAGCGGGCTTCAAGGAACGCGGTCCCGAAGGGGCGGCGCTCGAAACAGAGATTCTGCAAATCGCTCGCGTCAACAACATGCGTATCATCGGTCCGAACTGCCTCGGCGTGATGCGTCCTATCGGCGGCATCAACGCGACGTTCGCGGCGGCGATGGCGCGTCCGGGCAATGTCGGCTTCATCAGTCAGAGCGGCGCGCTGTGTACCGCCGTCCTCGATTGGAGCTTCAAAGAAAAGGTCGGTTTCAGCGCGTTCATCTCGATTGGCTCGATGCTTGATGTCGGCTGGGGTGACCTGATCGATTATCTTGGGCGCGACCCGAACACCCACAGCATCGTTATCTATATGGAATCGGTCGGGGATGCGCGCTCGTTCCTATCTGCCGCGCGTGAAGTGGCGCTGCGCAAGCCGATCATCATCATCAAGGCGGGGCGCACCGCTGCCGCCGCTCAAGCCGCCGCATCTCACACCGGATCGCTGACGGGCAGTGACGAGGTCCTCGACGCTGCCTTCGACCGCAGCGGCATTCTGCGCGTTGATCGCATCTCCGACGTGTTCTACATGGCGGAAGTCCTCGCCAAGCAGCCCCGTCCGAAGGGCAAACGCCTGACCATCATCACCAACGCGGGCGGTCCCGGCGTGCTGGCGACCGACGCATTAATCACAGGCGGCGGCGAACTGGCGGATCTCTCGCCGGAGACGATGAAAGAGCTGGACGGGATTTTGCCGCAGCACTGGAGTCACAATAACCCGGTGGACATCCTCGGCGACGCTGGTCCCGATCTCTATGCGAAGACGCTGGACATCATCGGGCGCGACAAGAACAGCGATGGTCTGCTCGTGATCCTCACGCCGCAAGCCATGACCGACCCCACCGTGACCGCCGAGAAGCTGGTCGAAAAGGCGCGCGTCGAAGACAAGCCGGTCATCGCCAGTTGGATGGGCGGTCCCGATGTGGCGAAGGGTGAGGAAATCCTGACCAACGCCAGCGTGCCGACGTTCCAGTTCCCCGATACCGCCGTGCGCCTGTTCAACTATATGTGGCGCTATAACGCGAACCTCGACAGCATCTACCAGATTCCCAGCCTGCCAAGCGACTCGGTTGACGAGACGCCGAATCGCCAGTTGGTCGAGGGCATCGTCAAGCACGCGCGCGAAACCGGGCGCGCGATCCTAACGGAATACGAATCGAAGCAGGTACTCGGCGCGTATTACATCCCGACCGTCAATACTGTCCTTGCCGCCACCGAAGATGAAGCTGTCGCCCGCGCCGCCGAGATCGGCTACCCGGTCGTGGTCAAGCTGAACTCGGAGACGATCACACATAAGACAGACATCGGCGGTGTGCAGTTGAACCTGCGCGATGAAGAAGCCGTCCGCGCCGCGTTCCGCCGCATCCGCGATGCAGTCGGCAAGAAGGCAGGGGCGAAGCACTTCCAAGGCGTGACCGTGCAGCCGATGGCGAAGCTTGACGGCTACGAGTTGATCATCGGCAGCAGCATCGACCCGCAGTTCGGTCCCGTCCTGTTGTTCGGTTCGGGGGGCACGCTGGTCGAGGTCTTCAAGGACAGCGCACTCGGACTGCCGCCGCTCAACACGGTGCTGGCGCGTCGCATGATGGAAAACACGCTGATTTACAAAGCTCTGAAGGGTGTGCGCGGTCGCGATCCGGTCGATCTAGCGGCACTCGAACGCCTGATGGTGCGCTTCAGCCAGTTGGTCGTGGAGCAGCCGTGGATCAAGGAAATCGACATCAACCCGCTGTTGGCGTCGTCTGAACGTCTGCTGGCGCTCGACGCGCGCGTTGTACTGCACGACGCGGGCATGACTGAAGACAAGCTGCCAACCCCTGCCATTCGCCCCTACCCCACACAATACGTGAATTCTTGGGTGTCGAAGCAGGGCTTGGATGTCACGATCCGCCCGATCCGCCCGGAAGACGAGCCGCTGATCGCCAAGTTCCACGAAGGGCTGTCCGAACGCACGGTGTACATGCGTTACTTGCAGGCGATGAACCTCAGCCAGCGCATCGGGCACGAACGCTTGTCGCGGCTGTCGTTCATCGACTATAACCGCGAACTGGCGCTGGTCGCCGTGACACGCAACGTCTACACGGGGCAGCCGGAGATCATGGGTGTGGCGCGCGTCAGCAAGGAACGCTGGACGGAAAGCGCTGAATTCACGATCTTGGTGAGCGACCGTTACCAGCATCAAGGTTTGGGCAAAGAACTCATGCAGCAGGTCATGCAGATGAGCCGCCTTGAGAAAACTGTTCACCTGTACGGCTTCGTGTTGAAAGAGAACTACGAAATGCTGCGTCTGATGGAGCAGCTCGGCTTCACGATGCACGAAACCGACCGCCCGACGATCTTGCGCGCAGAGATTATGCTGTAAGCTCCGTTCCGGGTCGTCATCGCCTGTAAATCGGGGGCAAGGTGCGCCTTGCCCCTTCCGATAACTTAAACAACGCTCTTGCATCCCAACGCAAGACCTCGGCTGTTGGTTGTATAATTCGAGCTATACGCCGACACGCATACTGGCACGATCAACTATGGCTGCAAGCTCCCCAAACGACGAACAGCGGCGCATCGAAGAGCAGTTGCGCTCCCTCATCTCCTCGCTGGATGACTTCGTCTTTTCGATTGACCTCGACGGCAGGTTTCTGTTTTATCAGCCGATCCAATGGTCGATTTATGATACGCCCGCCGTCGGCGACGTCTATCTGCGCGCCCGCTATCACGATGTGCTGCCCGAAGAAATCGCGTCGGTGCTGCCGGACGTCACCGAGCAGATTCACCAGACGTTGAGTCCGCAGCCGATCAGCTACCAACTGACGCTGGAGGGGAAGCCGCATTACTTCAAGGGACGGGTCGCGCCGATGTTCAGCGCGCGCTTCCAGTTGATCGGCTATACATTCGTCGCCAGCGACGTAACCGAGGCGGTGCTGGCGCAGCAGCGCGAAGAGCGTTTGCTGCGACTGGATGCGCTGCGGCGGACGGTCGAAGGGACATTCTTCACAGCAGACCGCGCCGACGAAGCGATCAACACCGTTCTGGCGACGTTGGGGACAACACTTGATGTGGGACGCACCTACGTATTTCACTTCCGCGAAAACGAGCGCCTCCTCGACAATACGCACGAATGGTGTGCACCGGGGATCGCGCCGGAAATCCACAACTTGCAGGGAATGGCGTTCGACGAGGTTGTCCCCTCCTTCCTGCCGCTGCTGACGGGTGACGGGATCATCAACGCGCCAGATATTCGGAAACTGCCTGTCGATGTCAGCGAAGTACTGGCGGCACAGGCGATTATGAGCGTGCTGATCGTGCCGCTGCACGTCAACGACCGTTTGGACGGTTTCATTGGCTTGGATGAGACCCGCTATCATCGTGACTGGCTGCCGGAGGAAATCGCTGCGCTGCAAGTCGCGGCTTCCGCCTACGGACGGGTACTTGAGCGCCAGCGCGCACAGCTTGATCTTATACAGGCGCGCGATGCGGCAGTGCAGTCATCGCAGCACAAAGGCGAATTCGTCGCCAAAATGAGCCATGAGTTCCGTACGCCGATGACCGCCCTGCTCGGCATGATCGAACTGCTCGACGAAACGCCGCTCGACACCCACCAGCAGGAACTGCTGATGGTAGCGCACAACAACGCCAAGCGCCTGCTTGGGATTCTAACCGACGTGCTGGATTTTGCTGAACTGGAAAAAGGCGAAATCGCCCTGCAAGCACTGCCCATCGACATACGCGGCTTGGTCGCAGAGGTCGCCGGGGCGTGGGCGCGTCCGGCGGCGGACAAAGGGTTGGCGTTTGCGACGCACGTCGATCAACAGGTGCCAGAACGGGTGGTTGGCGATGCCGCCCGCATTCGCCAAGTGCTGACGCAGCTCATGCAAAACGCGGTGAAATTCACCGAGCGCGGGGAAATTCGGCTGTCGATTCGACAGGTAAGCGCGCTGCACGGGAAAGCGCGGTTGCGGTTTGAGGTCAGCGATACCGGGATCGGCGTCCCCGCCGATAAGCAGGAAACGATCTTCGAGAGCTTCGTGCAGGCAGACAACTCGATGACGCGGCGCTACGGCGGATCGGGATTGGGGCTGGCGATTTGCCGGCAGCTCGTCTTGCTCATGGAAGGCGAAATCGACGTGCACAGTCAGGAAGGCACAGGAAGCACATTCGGCTTCACGGTGACGTTCCCGACTACGCCATGATGTAAGTGTGCACGAGATTACGCAATTCCTGCGTCGTGAATGGCTTATAGAGAAAACCGCTCGCACCTAACTCACGCGCGCGCATCTCGTCGTTCGCGTTATTACGCGCGGTGAACATGATCACCGGCACATCACTGATGTGGGGGATGGTGCGAAGCTGCTCAATCAGCGTGAAACCGTCGATCCCCGGCAGATTGATATCCACAAGGATCAAGCCGAGCGGGTTTTCATAGGCGATCTGCATGGCACTCGCACCATTCTCCGCACCCAACACCTCGATATTGAGCGATTTCAACGTATAGGCGACCAAACGACGGGTCGCGCTTTCATCATCGACGACAAGCATGGGATTCATGATCGCTGCTCTACTGCCTCACTGACTAAGCGAAATTCTTGACGAGATACCATTGATTCTGCCCGTTCGTGCGCTGGTATTCGACGACATCCATGACTTGATGCACAATGTAGATGCCCCAACCGCTTTCGGGATAGTCGTTTACGTTCGGTGGCATAATTGCCTCCGGATGCCTGTAACCGTGACTACCCTGATCGAAGATACGGATTTCGAGCTGCCGCCGGTCATAACGCGCGTGAAGTTCGATCACGCCGCTTTCGCCCGCGTAGGCGTGCTGAACGATGTTCATGCATAGTTCATGCACCGCCAAGACGATAGTTGACCGTGTTTCTTTATCCAACTGCCCGACCACCTGCATCAAATAGTCGGTCACGCGCTCTAGCGCCTGAAACGTCGCCGGGATGGTCAGCGTCGTCACGATCTGCCCCCTAGAAATTGCAGCGCCATCAACGTCTGGTCGTCGTGCGGCGCACGCGCACCCCGGTGAGCGCTGACTCCCTTGAAAACCGCTTCAACCACGCACCGCATTCCGTCGAACTGCGCTGGTACTGCCGCCAGCAGACCGCTTTCGCCCCACATTTTCCCGCTGCCGTTTTCTTCAGTTTCGCTCAAACCATCACTGTAGACAATAACCATATCGCCGAATGCCAGCACGCCGGTCTGCGCCTGCGGCAAAACATCGGGCAGCACGCCGAGCGGCGGCATAGTCGCGGGCAGGGTGTGCCACTGACGGTTGTTGCGGACAAGCGTCGGCGGGTGTCCCGCGTTGGCGTGTTCAAATGTGCCCGTGTGCGGATCAATCGCGATCACCATCGCCGTCGCTAGAATATCGGCATTGGTGTATGGTTCATAAAACTCCCAGTTGATCGCTTGCAGCGTCTCGGCAGGCGTCATGTCGAGGCGCAGTACCAAGCGCAGCGCCGTATGCAGCGAGACCGCCGCCAGCGCAGCAGGCAGCCCTTTCCCTGCGACATCGACCATGAAGCACGCCAGCCGTCCCGATGGCTGCATGACCCATCCCCACGCATCCCCGCCGACGTTGCTAGCGGGCAGCCATTCCGCCGCGATTTCGAGATTCGGCACACGTGGCTCGGACGCCGGTTGGATCGACCGCTGGATCATGCCTGCGATTTCCAGTTCGTGCATCAACTTGGCTTCGCGGGCGCGTGTTTCTTCGAGGCGCGCGGCGATCACTTGATGCGCGGCGCGTTCGCTCATACGGCTGAGCATCCGCGAGTCCAGCGCGCTCAGTTCGCGGGTCGCATCGTCAAAGCCGACACCAATCGCGCCGATAGCCTCGCCGCTGGCAACCAGCGGCATGAACACCCAGCGCGTCAAACCGCCATAATGCGTTGGCACTTGCAGCGCGTACTGCGGCTCAGTCTGGTTGACCAGCGCCGCCAGAAACTTTTCGAGCGTCTGGAAGAAGACGACATCGTCGGGCAGCACGACCCATTCCGAAGGCTGCCCCTCACGCGGCAGCAGGAAGATTGCGCCGAGCGGGGCATCGACGGCAGTCATCAGCGCTTCAATGACCGGGGCAATTTCCCGCCCGGAGTTCGCCTTCTGCGGGGTTTCCTGCAAAAACGGCACCAACTGATCCCACGCTTGCGCCAGCGCAGCGGTCAGGTCGTCAAGTTCCGCCTCAAGTTGGCGGATGCGGTCACGGTAGAAGGCTTCGTTCGTCATGACTACAGCGTAACACGGATCATGCAGCGCGCGGATAAAGATACGCCGTGTTCACGACGCCGAAAATCGCTTGTCTAGTTAGCACAAATTTCGACGCATCGTTTTGATGCAAACGCGTGTAGCCGATTGTGACAACTGCACTATAATCTTGTTATTGGATTACTCAGCCGCCAGATAAAATGAATCCTTCCCATTACCGCTTCCCACCGCCCTTCACCAATTACGCAATCGAAGGCGCGTACGATGAGATGTTCACTGCCGACGGTATCGCCCGCGAACATTACATCGCCATCTTCGAACGGCTGCTGGAACTGCCCCCCACCGAACTCGACGAGCGGCAGCAGGCGGCTGATCTCTCCTTCTTGAATCAAGGTATCACGTTCACAGTGTATGGCGCGGACGAAGGGACAGAGCGCATTTTCCCCTATGACCTGCTGCCGCGCATCATCCCAAGCGCTGAATGGGACGTGATCGAGCGCGGGTTGGCACAGCGTATCACCGCGCTCAACCTGTTCATGAAGGACATCTATCACGATGGGCACATCCTGAACGACCGTGTCGTCCCGCGTGATCTCGTGTACTCGTGCAAGTACTACCGGCGGCAGATGCGCGGTGTGCGCGTGCCCAACGACGTATATGTCGCGGTCGTCGGCACGGACTTGATCCGGGTGGCATCCGGCGAATTCGTCGTGCTGGAAGACAACCTGCGTGTGCCAAGCGGCGTATCGTACATGCTGGCAAACCGGCAGGTGATGAAGTACGTCTTCCCGCGCCTGTTCAGCGCCTATGGCGTACGTCCGATAGACCATTACGGGCAGGCGCTCCTCTCGACGCTGCGCGCACTCGCGCCCAAGCGCCGTGAAGACCCGAACATCGTGCTGCTGTCCCCCGGCGTGTATAACTCCGCCTACTTTGAACACGCCTTCCTCGCCCGCCAAATGGGCTTAACGCTGGTCGAAGGGCGCGATCTGCTCGTACACGACAATATGGTCTACATGCGGACGACGGCGGGCTTACAGCGCGTCGATGTAATCTACCGCCGCTTAGACGACGATTTCCTCGATCCGCTGGCGTTCCGCCCGGACTCGATCCTCGGCGTGCCGGGGCTGCTCAACGTGTATCGTTCCGGCAACGTCGCGCTGGCGAACGCCATTGGCACGGGCGTGGCAGACGACAAGGCGATCTACGCGTACGTCCCGGCGATCATCCGCTACTACCTCAACCAAGACCCGATCTTGAACAACGTCGAGACCTACTTGCTCTCGGATGAACGGCAGCGACGCCATGTGCTGGATAATCTCGACAAGCTGGTCGTAAAGGCAGTCGGCGAATCGGGCGGCTACGGCATGTTGATCGGTCCGCACGCCAACAGCATCGAACGGGAGCAGTTCCGCGAGAAGATCAACGCCGACCCGCGCAATTACATCGCACAGCCCACGCTGGCGCTGTCGCGCGCCCCTTGCTTCATCGACGGGAGTGTCGAGCCGCGCCACATCGATCTGCGCCCGTATATCCTCTACAGCGGCGAACAGGTCACGATTGTCCCCGGCGGCTTGACCCGCGTCGCGCTGCGGCGGGGGTCGCTGGTGGTGAACTCGTCACAGGGCGGCGGCAGCAAAGATACATGGGTGTTGAACGAGTAAGGACGAGAGCTATGCTGTCACGGGTTGCCGATTCACTTTACTGGATGAGCCGCTACATGGAACGGGCAGAACACACCGCCCGCTTGCTCGACTTGCAGCTTCACCTGATGCTCGACTTATCGCCCGCGTCGGCGGCGCAGCGCTGGGATCGCGTGCTGGAGAGTTTGCACGTCCCGCTGCCGGGGACGAACTGCGACGCCTACACTTACACCGAACTGCTCACGTTCGATGCTGCCAACCCCAATTCAATCGCCGCATGCATCGGCAGCGCGCGCGAGAATGCGCGGCATGTGCGCGAACAGATCAGCTCCGAGATGTGGGAGCATGTCAACCGCCTGTCGATGCAAGTGCGCGGCACGAACATGACGCATATCTGGGATGATCAGCCGCACAAGTTCTTCCAGACGGTCAAAGATGGCTGTCATCTGTTTCAGGGCATCACCGACTCGACGATGACGCACGGCGAAAGCTGGCAGTTCATTCAGATTGGACGGGCAGTCGAGCGGGCGACGGCAACGGCACGCCTGCTCGAAACACAGTTCCAAGCATCGCCGAATCTGGAATTCAACATGAGCGTGAGTGAAGACTTTCTGGAATGGGTTGGTCTGCTCAAGTCCTGTACGGCGTTCGAAGCGTATTGTAAAGTGTATACTGCTGACCTGCGTCCGAACCGCATCGCCGAGTTTTTGATCCTCAACCCGGACTTTCCACACTCGGTTCGGTTTGCGGTCAACAGCCTTACGGCGGCGCTGCAAGCCGTCGCGCAGGTTACCGAAAGCAAGCGCGCCAAAAGCGTCAACCGCCTCGCGGGTCGCCTGCGCGCCGCCTTCGACTACGGGCAGATCGACGAGATCGTGATGCACGGTCTGAATCACTACCTGAACGATGTCCGAGAGCAGTGTGAGTACATCCACACCGCGATCTACGATGCCTATATTGTTTATCCGGTTGACGAGTTGGTGTCTTGATGTACTACGCAGTGCAGCACAAAACCCAGTTTCACTACTCTGCGCCGATCAGCGAAAGCGTCATGGAAGTGCGGATGCAGCCGCGCACCGAAGGATCGCAGCGCTGCCTGCGCTTCAAGCTGGCGACTGCACCGCGTGCGCACATCAGCGAAACCTACGATTTTCTCGGCAACACCGTTCACTTCTTCGACATTCCGGCGCTGCACGAATACCTGACCATTACTGCCGAAGCACTGGTCGAGCTGCTGTCACTGCCCCCGCTCCCACCCGAACTGCCGATCAGCGCGTGGGATGCGCTCGATCAACTGGTCGAACGCGGCGATTTCTGGGACTCACTCATGCCCAGTCCACACATCCCCGAAACCCCACTGCTCTACGAGTTTATGACGACGATGGATATCACCCGCCGGGGCGACCCACTGACGCTGCTGCGCCGGATCAATTCGTTGATCTACGATGCGTTCGACTACATGCCGAACGTTACGGCGGTGGATTCCCCGATTGACGATGCGCTCCACAATCGCAAAGGCGTGTGTCAGGATTTTGCCCATATCATGATCGGCGTGATGCGTGTCCTCGGCATTCCGGCGCGCTATATCAGCGGGTATCTGTTCCACCGCACCAGCGACCATGATCGCTCGACGCCCGATGCCAGTCACGCATGGGTCGAAGCCTATTTGCCGGGGATCGGTTGGGTGGGATTTGACCCGACGAACAACGTGCTGGCAGGCGAACGACACATCCGCGTTGCCAGTGGACGCGATTACAGCGACGTTCCGCCAACACGGGGGGTGTTTAAGGGCGTGGCGGAAAGCGATCTGCGGGTCGAAGTGCACATCACACCTGCCGACAAGCCCTCGGAACTCGACGCGCTGACCCCGCTCACCGGATGGACACCCGAACCCGACGAACTGATTCACGCGCAGCAGCATAGTCAACAGAGTCAGCAGCAGCAGCAATAATAGGCGAATTTCACTTGTTCCGATTTTCTCTAATGTGGCGTTCGGATGGGTTCACGAAAGACCACTTGCAGAAAAAATTTTCTAATTGTATACTTGAAAAGTGAGTTTTGAACACGCCATCACACTTTGACGTACTAGTGTCATAGAGCGGCGTGAACCTTCTGCGCGCGGAAGGTTTTTTGCACCTTAACAACTGCATATCCCATCTAACGCAAATGGAAGGATAAATGCACAATGGTCGTATGTTCAAGTTTGCCTACGTCCCTTCACTCGCTCGTCCTGCAACTGCTTCCGTCCCGGAATCCTGATCCCGCAGACCGCATTCGAGCGTGGAACGAATGGCTGCTCCTCGGCGGAAGTGATCCGGTACTCAAGTTCATCCGGTGGAGCAATGGGACGACGACAGACGATGAGGAGATTCTCCAAGATACGTTGATTCTTGGGTATCTCAAAGTTGAACGCGGCGAGTATCAAGATCGCAACCTGCCATTCAGCGCCTTCTTGAAGAAGATCGCATGGTACAAGATCATGGAGGCGTCCCGTAAGCACGCGGGGCAGGTTCCGCTGGATGATTTCTACGAAGTCCTCGCAGAAGACAGCAGCGATCACGAAACAGCGGAGTTGTGGAAAGAACACGAGGCGCTTCGGCGGGAGCTAGATCGACTGCCACCCCGACGGGCGCGAGTTATGCTCTTGTACGAAAACGGCTACAGTACCGCCGAGATCGCGGCGCAGTTGGGTATCAAGGAAGAATTGGTGCGCAAGGAGAAGAGTCTAGGGCTGCGACAGTTACGTGATGCGATGGTTCATGTGGCGCTGGCAAGTTAGCTGTTTGGGGGATTCTGGGCGGGTCGTCAGACTGGTTTCCGCCCGCCCAGAGTTTCTCAAATTTACGGAGATTTGGGGGGAGCGTATTAGCGATAACGCTTACACGCGGCATCGCATGTGAATTCCCCCACCAGCGTTTCGTCAAAGTGTCCGCAGCAGCGGCATGTAGTATGTGCGGGTAACCGGCAGAAATTACGCTCAAGGCTCAGCGAACGCAGCGCTGGTTCGCTAGGAACACGGGGGTTCAAAACCCGGAAAAATGCCCTAGCGGGCGCGCTGTAAGGCGGGATATGCAGTCAGATTTAATGGGCGCTTTGGAACGGCTGGAAACCAGCAAAACGCCTCTCCATAGACCCGGTGCGCCTCGCGTGTGCAGCGGGTCTGTCTTTTGTTCACAAACTGCCCGACAATCACATACAGGTATACGGCACGCGAAAGGAGTTCCATTTGAGCGCGTCCACAACCTCACCTAATGGCACGCACAGCGAGTTCACGGTATCGGGTTTACCTAGCTACAATCACAAGACCGCCTTCCGCTGGATATTGTCGCATTTGTGGCAGCACCGCCTGTTTGTCGCGGGCAGTCTCGGTTTCAGCCTCATCAGTTACGTCCTCTATTCGCAGGGTCAGGTGATGATCGGTCGTGCCGCCGAGGAAATCATCAACCCGACCGCAGCCGATGCGCTGCTGATGATTTCGCTGGCGACGCTGGCTGTTTTCGTGATCAGCGGGTTGTCGGGCTTGGTACAGGCGTTGTCGCTCGAAGTCCTCGCGCAGCGGCTCGAAACGACCGCTCGCCACGAGCTGTACGTGAGTCTGCTCGGCAAGAGCCAGACGTTCCATGATCGCCAGCGTACCGGCGACATCATGGCGATGGCGACCGACGACATGCAGCAGTTGAACGCGATGATCAACCCCGGCATCCTGTTCATCGCGGATATTGTGCTCGGCTTCAGCATCCCGATCATCTTCATCGCCTCCATCGCGCCCGAACTGCTGATTGTCCCGTTCCTGTTCGTCGCCAGCTACGTGATCAGCACGCGGGTGTATTCGCGCCAGTTGAACCCGGTCGCCTATCGCCAGCGCGAGCAGTTCGGCAAACTGAACGCCACCGCCGAGGAGACCATCTCCGGCATCGAAGTCGTCAAGGCGACCGCGCGCGAACCATTCGAGCGGCGCAAGTTCCGGCGGCGGGCGCGTTTGTTCCGCGGTTATTACGTCCGGCAGGGCTGGATCGAAGCGCGCTATCTGCCGCTGCTGCTCTACGGAATCGCGTTCGGCTTGGGCTTCCTCCACGCGACTTACCTGTACAGCATCGGGCGCATCGCCATCGCCGACATCATCGCATGGGTCGGCTTATTCAACCTGCTGCGCTTCCCGACCTTCGTGTCACTGTTCGCCTTCACGCTGGTGCAGTTGGGTATGGCGGGCGCAAACCGCATCCTCAACATCATCCGTGCCGAAACCGAACTGGATCAGAACGTCGGCGGTCACAGCGCGCCGATTCGAGGTGAGATCGAGTTCCAGAATGTGTCGTTCGGTTATGAAGATGGTGCGGTGCTGGAAAACGTGTCGCTGCATGTGAAGCCCGGCGAGACGGTCGCGATTGTCGGGCAGACCGGTTCGGGCAAATCGACGCTGACCGAGTTGATCAATCGCACCTATGACGTGTCCGAAGGGCGCATCTTGATCGACGGCGTAGACGTGCGCGAGTGGAACTTGACCAGCCTCCGGTCGCAGATTTCGCGCATCGAGCAGGATGTGTTCTTGTTCTCGCGCACACTGGCGGAAAACATCGGCTTTGGTGCACCGGACGCGACACAGGAACAGATCGAACAGGCAGCGAAGGAAGCGCAGGCGCACGAATTCATCAAGTCGTTTGCCGAAGGTTATGGCACGGTCGTCGGAGAACGCGGCGTCACGCTATCCGGTGGACAGCGCCAGCGCATCGCGCTCGCCCGCGCCTTCCTGAGCAACCCGCGTATCCTGATCCTCGACGACTCGACCAGCGCGATTGACAGCGCCACTGAAGACGAAATCCAGAAGGCGATCCGCCGCGCGCAGCAGGGGCGCACGACACTGCTCATTACGCACCGCCTGTCGCAGATCCGTTGGGCGGATCATATCTTGGTGGTGGATCGTGGGCGCGTGGTCGCGCGCGGGTCGCATGACGAACTGCTGCGCCGCTCTACCCACTACCGCCGCATCTTCGCGCGCTACGATGTCGAACTTCCACCGCTCGAAGAAGCGGTTGTTCAAGCCTAAAGGGGGCAGCGTATGGGCTTTATTATGGATGGTCTGGACGCCGAGGCGTACGACCGTAAATATGAAGATCGGGCGCTGGTCAAGCGCATCGCCGCTTACTTCCGCCCGCACACCCGCAAGATGGTGATCGTCGCGCTGGCGATTGTCATGGCGTCGGCGGTCGAAACCGGGCTGCCGATCCTGATCTCGCGCGGCATCGATCAACTGCAAGCAGATGCGAACACGAACCTCGTGCCGTTCATCGTCGTGATCACCGTGCTGGCGTGTTCGGCATATGTCTTCAATCTGCTGCGGCGTTGGCTCTCCGCCGAGGTCATCGGCGACGTGGTGATGAAAGTCCGCGAAGATGCGTTCGATGCGGTGCTCAAGCGCGACCTGTCGTTCTACGATACATACACCTCCGGCAAAATCGTCAGCCGCGTGACTTCTGACACGCAGGCATTCTCGAACGTCGTCGCGCTGACGCTTGACCTGATGAGCCAACTGCTGCTCGTCGTGCTGCTGATCGGCTACCTGCTGCTGATCAACGTCCAGTTAACCCTGATCACGCTGCTGATCGCGCCGATCGTGGTCGTCGTGGCGCTTCAGTTCCGCAGCATCGCCCGGCGCACGGTCACGCAGTCGCGGCGCGTACGTGCGGTCGTGTCATCGCACATTCAGGAGACCGTGAGCGGGATCAGCGTGGCGAAGACCTTCCGCCGCGAAGACACGATCTACGACGAGTTCTTGGACGTGAACTCGCAAGCGTATCACATCAACATCCGCACCGGGTTCGTGTTCAGCGGCATCTTCCCGATCCTGAACATCCTCGCGGGCATCGGCACAACGGCACTCGTTTATTTCGGCGGTGAACAGGTCAAGGGCGGCGGCTTATCCGCTGGCGATTGGTATCTGTTCATTCAAGGGCTGGCATTGTTCTGGTTCCCGCTGACGAGCATCGCCTCGTTCTGGAGTCAATTCCAGTTGGGCTTGGCGGCAAGTGAGCGGGTGTTCGCCCTGCTCGATGCGGAAGCGAAGGTCGTGCAGAGCGACAACGTGCGCTTGCAAAACATTCAGGGCGAAATCGCCTTCAAGAATGTCGATTTCCGCTACAACGAGAGCGAAGCGGTGCTGGATGACTTCACCTTGACGATCCACCCCGGCGAAACGCTGGCGCTGGTCGGGCATACGGGTGCGGGCAAGTCGAGCATCGGCAAGCTGGTCGGGCGCTTCTACGAATTCCAATCCGGCACGATTATGATCGACGGGCACGACATCCGCGCGCTTGACCTAAGCCATTATCACAGCCGCTTGGGGATCGTCACGCAGACGCCATTCCTGTTTGACGGCACGATCCGCGACAACATCCGCTATGGGCGCGCGGGCGCGTCCAACCCGGAGATCGAGCAGGTCGCGCAGCAGATCGGCAATGGCGATTGGCTTGCCAGCCTACCCAATGGCTTGGATACGCCCGTCGGTGAACGCGGCGCAAGTCTGTCGATGGGTCAGCGGCAGTTGGTCGCGCTGGCGCGTGTGCTGCTGCAAAACCCGTCGATCTTCATCCTCGACGAAGCGACCGCCAGCGTTGACCCGCTCACCGAGGCGCTGATTCAGGAAGGCTTGGACGTGGTGCTGAAGGGGCGAACCTCCATCGTCATCGCGCATCGCCTCTCGACCATCAAGAACGCGGATCGCATCATCGTGTTGAGCAAGGGCAAGATCATCGAGCAAGGCAGCCACGACGAACTGCTGCGCCAGCATGGTCACTATGCGGAACTGTACAACACCTACTTCCGCCACCAATCGCTGAATTACATCGAGAACGCGCGCCACATCACCGAGACGAGCGAAATGGAACGCCTCGGTTCGGTGTAGAATAAAGCTGAAGGGGATGCGGATGACCTGCATCCCCGTAGGCGCAGGAGGCGAATGATGGCGGCAATCCGCAAAGAAAACTGGACGGCAGGCGAATATCTTGAATTCGAGCGTGCAAACGGGGTCAGGCACGAGTTCATCGACGGCGAAATCCGTATGATGACCGGGGGCAGCCGCCGACACAATCTGATCACCGGCAATGTCAACGCTAGCCTCGTGTACCAGCTCAAGGGACGTTCGTGCGAATCTTATGCCAGCGATATGCGCGTCAAGATCGCGGCGCGACGCTATCTTTACCCTGACATCGTGGTTGCCTGTGATCACCCTGAGTTCGAGGATGGGCAGTTCGACACCCTCATCAATCCGACGGTCATTATAGAAGTCCTGTCGCCCTCCACGAAGGATTATGATCGCAACGAGAAATTTGCGATGTACCGCGCGCGCCCTACGAGCCGCGCATCGAACGCTATACGCGCAGCAGTGCGGACGGCACATGGCAATTGACTGAAATCATCGGGCTGTCGGCGTCGCTTGAGTTAACGTCCATCGGCTGCACACTGGCACTTAGCGATGTCTACGACAAGGTGACATTCGAGGACTAAACCTCACCCACTACTCACACGAATGTGCTATAACTAAAGCAGCGTTTACGTTTTAAGGATTCTGATGCTGCTTCGACTCTTGAGCGTCACCCTCCTGATGCTGCTGGCGACAACGCCTCTGCAAGCCCAAACTACTCCTAGACCGTTCGTCCTGCCCATGCGCGAAGCTCCCGGCGTGGGGACGTGGCTGCTCGGTCAGCCCTACGGCAATACGATTGGCGCGTATCTGCGCGGCGCGGACTGGTACGACGCAGGTCAGCGCTTGCACTTCGGCATGGATTTTTCTATGGAGTGCGGCAGCGAATTGATCGCGATGGCGGACGGCGTCGTGATGTTCGTGGACGATCTCGGTTTCGGGTCGGGACCGCACAATCTGCTGATTCGGCATGATGCCGCCGGGGTGATCGCGCTGTACGGGCATTTGCTCCAGCGTCCGGCTTTAGTGCCGGGACAGCAGGTGACTCAGGGGCAGGTGGTCGCCCTCTCCGGCGACCCCGATGTAACCTGCGATTCGCGCCCACATCTGCATCTCGAAATCCGTTCTCTGGATTACTTCACGACCTACAATCCGGTCGAGTACATCGAGGCGAACTGGCACATGCTGGCGTCGATGGGCAGTTTTCGCTACCCGCTGTTCCAGCAGGACTTGGATAACGCGCGCCAGTGGATGAGCATTGACGACCAACCGCCCGTCCAGTTCGGCGGACGGGCGCTCAACGCTTACACCGCGACCTACCCCGATTGGAGCGCCGGACTCCCGCCCGCCAACCCACCGCTGAATCGCCCGGCAGCGCCGATCAGCGATACGTGGACTCTCCGGCGTTTCGGCTACGAGGGCTGCTGTCCGGGCGCGTGGTGGCATCCGACTGATTCGACCCGGCTGTACGTGATCGACGGCACGCCGAACCAGCGCGCGGCAGTCTTCGAGTGGAGTGTGATCGACGGCGCGCCGGTCAATGTCGCCGGTCAAGCCCCACCGCCGATCCTCTCGCCCGACGGCACGCATCAAGTCGAGCGGCGCGGTGACATGGTTGGCGGGCAAATCATCATTCGCCGCTTGGCGGATAACGCCGAATGGACGGTCGAAACGGAGAACACCCTCCCCGCCTTCAGCCCGGACAACACGCGCCTGCTGTGGATCATCAACCGGATTGGAGGGACACTCCCCGCACTGACGGAGGTCTGGGTGAGCGATGTGGACGGCGCGAACCGCCGCCAGATCACCGTTGAGGAGAACATCAGCGCGCAGTGGCTCGATGCAGCGCGGCTGCTGCTCACACGGCGCGAACAACTCACCACTGCCGTGAGCATCTACGATACGTCCAGCGGCGAGAGCTATCTGCTCGGCGCGTGGGATTGGCTGCGCGGATTGAGCATCGCGCCCGGTGGCGGTCGGCTGATGTTCTATCTGGTCTACAGTGATGCCGCAGGCACATACGCGATTGACACACAGCCGGGTGCGGTCGCGCAGCGGCTGCCGTTCTTCGGATCATGGCGCTGGCGCGATGCGGACAGCGTGTTCTACCTGCCGTTCGACCCCGCTGGCGCTTATCACCGCCTTGCTTACTACAACCTTGCCACCAGCGACCAGCGGCTCTTGACCACCGACCCGTTCTTAGTCGCTGACGGGGATTGGTCAGTGTCCGCCGACGGCAGGCGAATCGCCTTTATGAATGCGCTCAATCTCACCCTGAGCTTGATTGAGGAATCGGGTTTATAATGCAATTCGTAACACTTGACGCGTTTAGGCGAACGCTGTATGGTAAACGTACTGTCGAATGGATAATGAAGTGATGATTGAGAATGAGCGAATCACGCGGACAGGCATAACGGAATCTTTAGGGATTCAAGGATGGGATCACCTCGATCCGATCCTGCTGGCTGCGCTTGCTACGGAATCTCCCCTTCTACTCATTGGACCTCACGGAACGGCAAAATCGTTACTGGTCGAACGACTGGCGGGCGCGCTCGAATTATCTATGCGCCACTACAACGCCTCGCTGATTAACTACGACGATCTGGTCGGCATTCCACTGCCGGAAGCCGGATCGAATCACCTTCAGTTCGTCAGCACTCCCGGCGCGATCTGGGAAGCCCAGTTCGTGTTCTTTGATGAAATCTCGCGCTGCCGCCCTGACTTGCAGAACAAGATGTTCCCGATTGTGCACGAGCGGCGCATCGCGGGCATCCGCTTGGAACAGCTGCGTCACCGCTGGGCGGCGATGAATCCACCTGCCCCGGAAGACCCGGATACGACAACCGGCGAGTATTACCTCGGTTCGGAGGCGCTCGACCCGGCGCTGGTGGATCGCTTCCCGTTTGTCGTGCCAGTGCCAAACTGGCGGCAGTTGAGCAAAGAAAACCGCCGCCGCCTCGTCACGCGGCAGCCTACAAACGACCACGCTGCCGCCGCTTCGCTGCTTGAACAGGTGCAGGCGTGCGCGGCGTTGATCGAAGCGCTCGAAGACACGCTGCACGATTGGCTGATCGACTATGTGGTGAGCGTGGTCGATCTCCTCGAACAAGCGCAGCTTCCGCAGAGTCCGCGCCGTGCCTATATGCTGGCGCGCTCGGTGGTCGCCGTCCATGCCGCGCGCATGGTATTGGAAGGTGATGGCGCTGAACTAGAGTACAGCGCCGAACTCACGTTGACGTTCGGCTTACCGCAGAATGCGAGCGAAGTCCCGCCTTCCCGTGCCAAGCTGATCGCCATTCACCGGCAGGCGTGGGAAATCAGCAGCCTATCGGAAGATGATTCGTGGCGTCAGGTGCTCGAAGAACTCGATCCGGCGCGGCGCATCGTGTTGGCGGATCAGCTTGAGCTGGGGGATGCGGATATTTCGCGCTTGATCACGCAGGCAGTTGGCGGGGAGACCTCCGACGCACGGCGGGTCGGCTTGGCGACAGCGATTTTCGTCGCCTTCCAACAACGCCGTGACCTGTCTGCGTCCGCATGGGAGCCGCTCGCGCAAATCGCCACGAAGGTACTCGAACCGCGCGCGATGTCGTCGCCGCTGCGACCGGGACCCATGACCGACATCTGGAATGAGATCAACCACTGGCTGCCCGCCCTCGAAGATTGCACAGAGCTCAAACTGCGCCTTGAGCGCAACTATGTACTGTGCGGCTTCCCTGAACTGTGGCTGCGCTATGATTGGAAAGACGCGCTGGAACAGTTCCGCGCGGACCTGAAGCTTTTTAACATTGACGAGGCAACGGAATAATGTCCAAACCTTCCGGCGTTCCACCAAAGTCTTCGACACCACCCCCGGCTCGATCACCTTTTCTACCGCCGAGCACGCTGCCGGGGCAGCAGAAGCCCGCCCCTACTCCGGC
>JACSRG010000705.1 GCA_014879865.1 Anaerolinea sp. | reverse complement strand
CGCGCCCGCTTGAGTTCGTACCACTGGCTGTACGGTTCGCCATCCGCCCACGCGACCTTATACGCCTGCAAGGCGTAATCGCGCGCGCGGTCAAAATCGCCTGCCGAGTGGTAGACAATAGCGGCGCTGTTGTAGATCGCCGCCTTGTCGAATTCGATCATCGTCAGCACGAATGCCTCGTCAATCAGGTCTTTGGCGGCTTGAATTTCTCCCTGCGCGAGGCGGATTTCCGCCAGCAGCGCGGTGTACGGCGCTTGGCTGAAGCTGCCTGATCGCTTGGCAATCGCTAACGCCTGATCGAGCGAATCGTCGGCTGCCGTCAAGTCCCCCGCCGCCAATTCGACCTGCGCGCTTAGGGCATGCAACCACATCTGTGACTGCAAAGCGCGATCTGCGCGGGCACGCTCCAGTCCGGCTCGGATCGTTCGCCGTGAATCTGCACCGCGATAAAACTGCGCCTTAGCACGTAGCAGCTCGATATTCCCGGGTCGCAATTGATTCCGAGGGATGTTATGGGCATTAAAGCGTAAGCGGCTGTCGGCTACCTCCGCATCCGCCCATGCGCCACGAGTTACATGGATTGACAATAGGTGTACACTATTCGTCGCAGTTTCCTGTGTATTCGAAGCGGCAACTGCTAGGGCGCGTGCAAGTTCGATTCCCTGCTGCACCGCAGCCAACGCATTGAGATCACGCAAGGTTGCTGCATAGTTGCGGATTCTAGTCCCTAAGTCCCTGTAGTTTCTTCGCTTGAACCCCAGCTCAACCGTTCGCCGACACACCGCCAGCGCGCTGCGCGAACTACCGACTTCGCTTAGGGCAAAGCCTAGCGTATTGAGAATATACCCCTTGACGCTTTCATCGGCTATGCGCGGTTCAGCATCGACGCCATCCGGGAAAAGCGGCGTGAGCAGTTCGACTATCGTCGTATAGGCGTTGAGGTTGTGCAACAACGCTTGTTCAAAGCTGCCACCAAAGAAACTCGCCGCCTGATCGAACCGTCCCGCGCCGACCAGCGCCCGGTAAATCGTCAAGGCTATCTTGAGATCGTCGAGCGTCTCGGCTTGTTCGTAGGGATCGCGCGGTTTTTCCGAGAAATGGTCGTAGATGCGCCCGAATGTCTCTTCGCGTCCTTCCAGCTTACTGAAGCTGTAGCCGCGCACCACCGGGTGCAGGTCATACGTGTCGGCATCGCGATCCCACTGGAGCAAGCCGCGATCTTCCAGTTCGGTCAGCGCGGCGTCGAAGGTCGCCAGCCCCGCTTTGTATTCAGCCGACTTGAGGTAGGCTTCGTCATGGTTCGCCATATCAACATACGGGTTGAAGATCGCCACCGTCTCGAACTCGACCAGACTGCCGAAGGCGGCGATCTGGCTGAGGAGCAGGCGTTTGTCGTCTTCCAAGTCCTTGAGCGCATCGGCGAGGATGTGCGTACGCCGCACCTCGTCGGTCATCTCGAACAGGTTGAGCGCTTTGCCATCCCATTCGTACCACGTGTCGAAATGCCCGCGCGCCCGCCGGTGCGTCTTGATGCGCCCCGCGATCACCTTGAGCAGCAAGCCGTGATAGCCGATCTGGCGCAGCAGGCGGTCGAGTTCGCGCTCGTCGTCCCACGTCACGCCGCGATCCCGCAGCAGGTCGAGCGCGTCGTCGGGCAGCAAGCCCGTGAGCAGGCGCTTCTGCACCCCCGTGATCGGCTTGCCCGCGTCTTCGAGCGCGCGCGGCATCAGGCGGCTGCTGATCAGCAGCTTGGAGCGCGTCACGCCTGCCAGCTTTTGCAGCAGACGGTTATCCTTGTTGCTGGTACAGTCGCGCAGATCGCGCCGCACCTCGTCGTCCTGCACCTGTGCCGCGTCGATGCGGTGGTAGGCGACCAGCAGCCGTTCGACGCCATCCAGCACCAGCAGCCAGCGCCGCGTGTTGAGTTCGGTCAGCAGTTTGAGCGCGAGATCGTCATGGGACTCGCTTTTGAGCTTATCCGGGTCTTGGCGCGTCACGTAGGCGACGGCGTGGCGCAAAAAGTCTTTCATCTGCGCGCCGCCCTCGTAGAAGCTGTACCAGAACAGCCCGTCAAAGTCCGGCTGATCAGGATCGGCGTTCAGCCCGCGCACCCATTCCCACGTCAGCGCGCTTTTGCCCATGCCGCCAATCGCCTCGTAGATCATGATCGGGTCGCGCGACTTAGCCCACCGGTTCAGTTCGGCGAGTTCGGCTTTACGCCCGACGAACGTGTTGGTGAGCGTGTAGGGCGGCACGCTGTAGAGCGCGGGCGGCTTGGGGATACCTGTATCGTCGGCGTCGGGGATGATCGTCTTCGGGACGGATTTCGCCGTGATCCGCACCGGCGGCTCGGTCACGAACAGGTTCTCGTCGCGCAGCGCCTGCATGATCAGCGCGTGCAGGTTGCTCGCCGACGAGAAAAAGCCCGCGACATGCCGCAAGCCCAACTCCTGCTTGAGCTTGGCGAGCTTCTCTTTGCCTTCCTCGCTCGTCTCCTCAAACGTGTTCGGTTGATCAATGCGGCGGGCAGGGACGCGGTGTTTCGGCGACATGAAGAAGATCAGGATCGGGATGCCGCGTTCGAGCGCGCGCCGGTATTCCAGTTCGGTGATCGACAGGCGCTGGGGGTTGCGGATCGGGTCGTCGGGGATATAGCCGTAGCGCGCCCCGAAAATGCCGATGTACACCTCGGCGTCATCGACCATTTTCAGCGAGATGCCGAGCGCATCCGTGTTGGCAGCGCCGAGATGTTCCATCGCCAGCGGGTGATAGCCGACGCGCAGAATCGCGTCGATGGCGAGCTTGCGGTGGTTCGGTAAATCGAGGCTGGTGCTGCTCACCATCACGTCGATGCGGCTCGGTTTGCTCATGGGGTCGTCTCACGGTTCTATAGTCACCATCACTAATATACCGTGAATTTCAACCGAGCCGCAGCGTTCGATCAACCGGTTAGAAAAACAGCTTCGCCAGCCGCAGCGCGCCCTGATTCCACGGCACGCGGTGCGAGACGCCCGACTGTCCCTCGAACTGATGCAGATTGTCCAGATACCACTTGTAGTTGCGGATCAGCGCGTCCTTGTTCGAGTACTTCGGCGCATAGCCGAGCTTCTGCTCCGCCTTTTCGATGCTCACGAACGAGTCTTTGCTTGCCGTCTCGTAGACCCACGCATAGAGCGGCGAAATCTTGAGCGCTTCCAAGATTTTCAGCGCGAGAATCACCGGCTCGGCGGGGAACGGCACGATCTTCTTGCCGAAGCCCGCGTAATCGAGCACCGCCTGATAATCTTCGCGCATCGTCGTGAACTGCTTCGCGCCGATGTTGAACGTATCGTTGACCACATCCGCCGGGAGCGTCATGCACAGGTAGATCGCGTCGTCGAGGTCGTCCACGTCGAGCAGTTGGTAGCGGTTGTTGCCGCTGCCGATCATCGGGAAGCCGCGCCCGCTCTTCGCCCAGTCGTAGAACAGCGCGAACACGCCGAGGCGTTCCGGTCCGATGAACGATTTCGGGCGGATGATCGGCATGACCAAGCCCTTTGCCCGGTAATCCTCGCACACCTTCTCGGCGTCGATCTTGGCGCGTCCGTAGGGACCCACGCCGATCAGCTTGTCGGTTTCGTAGAGCGGGTGATGATCCGGCACGCCGTAGACCGCCGTCGAGGAGATTTGCACCACGCGTTCGACGCCGTGCTTGAGCGCCGCGTCGAGGATGTTGCGCGTGCCGTCGATGTCCGTCGAGAAGATGTCTTCTTCGCTGTACAGGGGGAGCGCCGCCGCCGTATGCACGACCATATCGACGCCCTGCATAGCGCGATCTACCGCCGCCTTGTCGCGGATGTCGCCCGTATGGATTGTGACCTGATCGCGTTCCGGGTAGCTGAAGTCGGCGATGTCGAGCGACACGACTTTGTGTCCCCGCGCCAGTAGATAGCGCGTCAGGTTGATGCCCAAGAAACCCGCGCCGCCCGTGATGAGTACCGTTTTCGTCATGTTTACCTCGATAAAGCAGCGAAAAGTTGAAAGTTGAAAGTTGAAAGTGGCGCAAGTCGTTCACTTTCAGCTTTATACTTTTAACTTTTAACTACTGAAAAATACTCGTCCGTCAAAACCTTTTCCACCCCGTGCCTTCGTGACCGAAGTGGAAGGCGTCCGGGTGCAGGATTTCCGCGAGAATTTCCAGCGACTCCGCCATGCGCGGTGAAGGTCGGCTGAAAAACTGATCCGCATCCGTAATATACACCTGCCCGCCCCGAATGGCGCGTAAGGTTGCCCAACCGGGCATCCGCGTGAGCGCGTCCATCGCGGCGGCAGTCTCCTCAAGCGTGTAATCGCACGCCATGATCACGATGCGATCCGGGTCGGCTGCCCACAGATCATCCCAGTCGATCCAGAAGGACGGTTTGCCTTCGCGCCCGAACAGCGTCACCCCGCCCACCATCGCGATCAATTCGGGAATCCAGTTCCCGGCGATCATCAGCGGCTCGATCCACTGGATCGCGGCGACCGTCGGCTTCGGCTGAATATCCAGCGCCCGGGTGTTGATGTCTTTCATGCGCGCCTGCGTTTGCAGCATGATCGCCGCGCCGCGTTCCGGCACGCCGAGCAAGCCGCCGACCCGCGTCAGGCTCGCCAGCACGTCGGCGACTTCGCTCTGTTCGAGGTTGATCAGCAGCGGGGCGGAATCTTCCGCGAACAGCCCATCGAGCGCAGCGCGCACGGCGTCGAGGCTGCCCGCTTTGACCGTCGTCACGATGATCTCCGGTTCAAGCCGCCGGATCGCGTCCACATCGGCGAGGTAGACCGAGATCAGATGCGTGTGCAGGGAAAATGGAGCGTCGTCCTCGTCCGGGGCGAGCTTCGGCGTCGTCACCGCCGGGAGCATCTCCACCGAGTCCGGGTAATTGCAGCCGTGTGAGCGTCCGACGAGGTGATCTTCAAAACCGAGCGCGCAGATGATTTCGGTTGCAGCCGGGGTAAGCGTGAGGATTCGCATGTCGCCAGTCTCCATTCATGCGCCGTAGTGTAGTCCATCAGGCGCAGCGTGGTCAATAGCGGCGCTTTACAGCCGGACGACGTCCCAGAACTGCGTCAAATCGTCCAGCAGGTAATCGGGCTGCGCGCTGATCACCTCGGCGGGCGAGTTTCCATAGCCGGTCTTCACCCCGACCACAACCGCGCCAATCGCCCGCGCGCACGAAATGTCAGCGGCGGTATCCCCGATGACAATCACGTCCTGCGGCACGAAGCGCGTCCCGGCGATCTGCTCGGCGCGTTCGACCGCCAGCGCGGGCAGGTGATCGCGCGAACGGCGTTCGCTGCCATACGCGCCGACGACGAAATCCGCCGGGTCATAGCCCGCTGCCGCCAGTTTGACCGGGGCGGAGTTCTGCACGTTGCCGGTGACGAGCCCCAAGATCACATCGTCGCGTTCGCGTAACGCATGGATCAGTTCCAGCCCGCCGGGGGTGGCGCTGACCGCGTAGCCGCCAATGACGCGCGCCACCTGATTACCCATCGCCACGTTGTATTCCGGCATTTTGCGTTCGATGTCGGCTTCGCTCATGCCAAGCAGTTCGATGAGCGTTTGCCAGTCGGTTTTGCCGCCGAAAACGTGTGTATCGAGCGCGGCGCATGTGCCGAAGACCTCGATCATCGCATGGCGCGTCGCTTCACGTCCCGCGCCGCGCGTCCAGACAAGGGTTCCATCAATGTCAAAGAGAAGGAGTTTCTGAGTCACAGGGTTTTGCGTTTCGAGTTTCGAGTAATGGCGATTGAGTATATACCGGGGGCATTTGGATGGGAATACACATGATCCGTAGGAACGCCCGGCGTACCATATGCACCAAGTTAACGAA
>JACSRG010000447.1 GCA_014879865.1 Anaerolinea sp. | reverse complement strand
ACGCTGGAGACGAGGATATACAGCGCGTTGCCCAAGTAGATGTAGGCGAAAATCGGCTGATCGGTCGCGCCGTCGGTGATGACGCTGTACATCACCACGAGGATCAGCGCACTGGCGAGCGGGCGCGCAATCGCGTAGATCGCGAACAAAAACGGACTCGCCCAATTCGACTCGATTTGCCAGCCCAACCACGCGGCGGTCAAAAATGCGCGCAGCGCCGGACTCTGTCGCAGCGCCGGAATATCGTAGACCCGTTGTACCAAAGCCATACCCAGCACCTATTCCTTAATTTGTACTTGAGTGGAAAGTTGAAAGTAACGAATCCGTTTTTGCACTTGCTTTTGACTGTCTTGTTACCTTCTCCGCTCGATCAAGCGCCCTTCGCGCCGCCCGATTTCCTCTAACTTACGCAGCGCGAAATACGCCGCGCCAATGAATAGGACGCCGAGCAGCGCCAGAATGGCGATTTCCGTCGTCACAGGCAAAAAGCCAAGCGCTTGATCGGTCGGGAACAGCAGTTGGCGCATGGCGTCCATGCCCATCGTCAGCGGCAAAATCGACGCCGCGCCCGCCACCAGAAAACCGAGATAGCGCACCGGGAAATAGAAGCCGCTCACCAAGTAGATCGGCTCTTGCAGCAGATTCGCCAAGTGCCACGCTTCGCGCCCCGACGCCAAGAACACGGACGCGAACATCATGCCCATGCCGTACAGCGCCGCCAGCGTCAGCACGAAGACGAGGATCAACTGTGGCAGGCTGCTCACGTCATAGACGACGTTGAACGCCAGCGAACACACCACGATGATGATGATCGCGCGGCTGGCGGTCATGATGATGCCGCCGACCGCCATCCCGACGAGGATCGCCATCATCGGCGCGGGCGCAAGCACGTAGAGTTCGAGGTTGCCCCCTTCTTTGTCCCAGTACAACTGACTCGCCATCGCCCACAGCACGTTCAGCCAGAAGGCGGTCATCGCGCCGCCGAGCACGACGAAGCCGATATATTCGCGCGGCGCGTTCACGGCTTGGTACAGGTAGATGTAGCCCAAGACGGTCAGCAGCGGGAAGATCGTCTCGAAGATCAGCCACGATTTCTCGCGGTACAGTCCGAGGATGCGCGGCAGGGCACGCGCCCACAGCGCCGCCCAGAACAACGCCACGCCGTGCAATTTGGGAATCCGTTCAGGTACATGGTCACGCACGACTGTCATCATTCTGCCTCTTCCGTGTTCGACGTATCGACATCCAAGCGCCGCCCGACCAGCTTGATGAACACATCTTCGAGCGACGGTTCGCGCTTTTCGAGCGCGATCAGGCTGGAACCGCGCCGCGTCAGGTATGCCAGCACTTCGGGCAAGGCGTCCTCACCGCGCAGCGTCAGCGCCAGTTCGGTGTGCCCGTTCACGTCGGCGACATGCACGCGGCTCACCCCGGCGACCGCTTCGAGCAAATCACCGTTCTTCGGTTTCGATCCGAGTGGTGCAACCTTCAGGTTGAAGACGGCTTCCGTTTGGAGCGACTTCTTGAGGTTGGCGGGGGTATCGCAGACCAGCAGTTTGCCGCTGTCGATGATCGCCAAGCGGTCGCACAGTTCGTCGGCTTCCGCCATGTAGTGCGTCGTCAGCAGCAGGGTGCGATCCGGGTGATCGTGCATCCACTGGCGGACGTACACGCGCACATCCCGCGCCGCCTGCACGTCCAAGCCGAGCGTCGGCTCGTCGAGAAACACGACGCTCGGATCGGTGACGAAGCCGCGTATAAAGTTCATCTTCTGGCGCAGCCCGGTCGAGAGGTCGGAGATTTTCGCGCGGCGGCGGTCTTCGATCCCCATGATTTTCAGCATCGCGTCGATGCGCGTTCTGGCGGTTTTGCTCTCCAAGCCGTTGAAGCGCGCGAACATCCACAGGTTTTCCTCGACGGTGAGCAAGCCGAAGCCGCTCGTCTCGCCGCCGCTCACCATGCTGATGCGCCGCTTGACCGCTTCGGTATCGCGCACCACGTCGTAGCCGTCCACGAACGCCGTCCCGCTGCTCGGCAGCAGCAGCGTCGAGAGGATTTTGATCAGCGTGGTTTTGCCCGCACCGTTCGGACCGAGCAAGCCGAACAACTCACCGCGCTGAACTTCCAAATTGACGCCTTCCAGCGCGACGCGCGTCTTCTCGTCGCCCTTCTTCTTGGGTCCGCGAATCTTGTAGATGCGCCCCAAATTCTTGGTTTCAATTGCCAGTGAACTATTCAAGGCGACATACACCTTTCATGAACTTTTATGACCCTTCATCGGCATAATCGCATTATACACGCATTCGACTCATTCCTGTATGCGCTGATACTGGATTCTATGAAAAATGAAAAGTGTAAATACGCGCGCGCAGCGCGCAAGTGATCGTATTCGCGCACTCCAATTTTCTTATAATGCGCACAGGTTTACTGGTACATGTGACTCTGTGAGAATACGATGACTGACCTACTCTTGTTCACTGCCGGGTTAATCGGGCTGCTTATCGGCGGCAATCAACTCATCAAGGGTGCTGCGCGCCTCGCCAGCGCCTTCGGCATCTCGCCGCTCATCATCGGGCTGACCGTTGTCGCGCTCGGAACTTCCGCGCCGGAGCTGCTGGTCGCGCTGAATGCCGCATCCAGCGGCGCGAGCGATCTGGCAATGGGCAACGTGGTCGGCTCGAACATCGCCAACATCGGCTTGATCCTCGCCATCAGCGCCCTCATCTTCCCTATGATGCTCGACTGGCGCATCTTCCGCCGCGAAATCCCGCTCATGATCGGGTTCTCCGTCCTCGTGCTCATCCTATGCTTGGATGGCGAGATCGGGCGGCTGGACGGGCTGCTGCTCGTCGGATCGTTCATCATATTCACCTCGATCATCTACCGGCAGGCGCAGAAGGAACGCAAAGAAATTCAGCCGGAACTGGACGAGTTCGAGCGGCAGGAAGACTTGATCGACAAGACGCATCCGCTGCGCGAAGCCGGACGCACCACCATCGGCTTGGTGATCTTGGTTATCAGCTCCCAAATCTTGGTGGATGCCGCAGTGAACATTGCGCGTGGGATCGGAGTAAGTGAATTAATCATCGGTGTCACGATGGTCGCCGTCGGAACATCGCTGCCGGAACTGGTCGCCTGTGTCATCGCCTCGACGCGGCGCGAAAATGACATCGTGATCGGCAATGTGATCGGCTCAAATGTCTCGAACCTGCTGATCATTCTGGGCGTCGTCGCGCTCATTCAGCCGATCCCGGTCGATCCGTCGCTGTTGGGCTTCGAACTGCCGGTGATGATCGGCTTCGCGGCGCTGATGCTGCCGCTGGCGCTCCGGCGTCAGATGGGGCGCGGCATGGCAGTCGTCTATCTGGCGGCATACAGCGCCTTTATTGTCCTGACGCTCATCTAGGCAATGCGCCCCGGCGCAGAAAGGTTTCAGCGTGTCGCATAACAATCGCATGGCGTTGGCTGTTGTGCTCCTCCTGTCGTTGCTGGTCGGGATCACCATCCTCTACGCGCAGTCCGGCGAACCGGGCGCAGAGGGCGTAGGCGACTCGTTCTACCCGCTGCTTGGCGGCGGCGGCTATGATGTACAGCACTACCTGCTGGATGTGACGGTGGACATGCAGGCAGAGACCATCGACGCGGTCGCCACGCTCGACATCACCGCCACCCAAGACTTGAGCGCATTCAACCTCGATTTTTCGGGATTGGACATCACCGCGCTGACCGTGAACGGCGAACCCGCCGACTACGAGCGCGATTCCCGCGAACTGACCATCACCCTCCCCGAAGTAGTCGCTTCCGGCGAGTCCTTCACGGTGGAAGTCGCCTACAACGGCACGCCCGGCGCAATCCTCGAACGCTCAATCGGCGCGACCATCGGTTGGCAGTTCGGCAACGGCTATGTCTATACCGCCAGCGAAACCAACGGCTCGGCGACGTGGTATCCGGTCAACGATCATCCGTCCGACAAGGCGACCTATACCTTCCGCATCACCGTGCCTGACCCGTATCTCGTGGCAGCGAACGGCGTCCTCAGCGAAGTGATCGACGCGGGCAGCAAATCGACCTACGTGTGGGAGATGGAACAACCGATGGCGAGCTACTTGGCGACGGTCAACATCGACACGTTCGTCGTGGACGCCTATGAAGCGAACGGCGCATCGATTCGCAACTACTTCCCCGAACGAGTCGCCAGCCGCGCCGAACGCGTCTTCGCGCAGCAGGATGAAATGGTTGCCTTTTTCACCGAGATTTTCGGCGAGTACCCGTTTGAAGAGTACGGCGCGGTTCTGACCCAAGCGCCGCTCGGTTTCGCGCTCGAAACGCAAACCATGTCGCTGTTCGGCATGAACGTCGCTAACGGCAGTCCCGGCGACGCGGAAGAAGTCATCGCGCATGAACTGGCGCATCAGTGGTTCGGCAATTCCGTCTCTCCAGCGCAGTGGGAAGACATCTGGCTCAACGAAGGCTTTGCCACCTATGCCTCGTGGCTGTGGTTTGAATACTCGCTCGGCGAATCGACCCTGACCGAATACGTCGCCAGCGTGTATGACTTCCTCAGCGGGGAGTATTTCCGCCGCGAGGGGTTGAGCGAAACCGAGATCGAGCGACAGATCAACCGGTACGTTGCGCCGGGGCTGGTGCAGCAAAATGATCTGTTCAACGGCGGGGTGTACGTGCGCGGCGCGCTGGTGCTCCATGCGCTCCGATTGACCGTCGGCGATGAGGCTTTCTTCGAGATTTTACAGACCTACTACGACACGTACCGCTACGGCAACGCCAGCATCGCGGATTTCATCGCCATTGCGGAGACGGTCAGCGGGCAGGAGTTAGACGAGTTCTTCGACGGCTGGCTGTACACGCAGGCGATTCCCGCGCTGCCGGAGAGTTAAAGCGAAGTAGAAAGTGAAAAGTTGAAAGTAGAAAGTGAAAAACGCTCAACGCGGTCACTTTTTACTTTCAACTTTCTACTGCTTGTCTAAATGCGCGTCCATTTTCATATATATTTAAGCCAGTGTTTGCTGTAAGGACTCGCCATGAACCGTACTGTTACCCTTGTACTCCCTGAGGAATTGGTCGAACGGGCGGAAGCCGCCGGGTTATTAACGGAGAGCAGTGTCACCCGGTGGCTCGAAGTCCAACTCGAGCAGGAAGCAGCCCGGAAACGCTACCTTCAGACTCTTGATGACTTGCGTTCGACTGAGCCGCCGATGACGCCTGAGGAAATTCAAGCGGAAATCGACGCCTACCGCGCCGACAAACGCTCCCGTGATACGATGTGCCGTCTACGATACCAACACCGTCATTTCCGGCATGTTTTGGCACGCCGCTGTAGCGGTCAGGTGAAACTGCTGGCAACCGAAGGACTAATCGAGGAATTACGGGATGTCCTCACTCAGCACAAACTGGCGAGGCAAATACAGGCGAAGGGAAAGTCAATCGAGCAGATTATCCACGATCACCGGCTAATCGTCGAAATCGTTAAACCCGCAGTACTTGAAACACAAGTTTCTGCCGACCCTGACGATGATGAAGTGATCGCGTGTGTGGTGGGTGGAGGCGCAGACTGCATCGTCTCCGGCGACAACCGCCTGCTCAGCCTCGGTGCGTATCAGGCGATCCCGATTTACGATGTCAATCACTTCTTGAGCGTCCTAGACGATACCCAACGCAGTGCTGCAAACGAACTATAATCGAGGACTGAGGTTTCAGGACGAAGATCAACGCAGAGGCGCTTCTGAATCTTCTCAGTCCTGCTTTTACTCAGTCCTCAGTCCTATCTTTGGATGTGTCTGCAAACTCATTGTAGCCCTCATCCCCCGTCCCCTTCTCCCTCAGGGCGAAGGGGTGAA
>JACSRG010000255.1 GCA_014879865.1 Anaerolinea sp. | reverse complement strand
CTACGCCGCTTTGTCGTCTTTATCCACAGCGGCGGCAGCCTCGGGGGTGTCCTCGTCGCGATCTTCCCAACTGACGATCCAGATGCACGCGCCGGCAACCAGCACGCACGCGACGATCAGCGCGACCCATTGCAGCGGCAGCAGCCCGACCTCGCGGGCTTCGATCACCAGCAAAATCACCATGCCCAGCGACAGCACAATCCACGCGGCAACCCGCGGGTGACGGCTCGCCCAGCGAACCGGCGGCAGCGAGAGCAATCCTGATTGTTCCTGCATAATCCCTCTTAGATCGGTTTCATAATGCGATCAGCACGGAGCTGCTTGATCAAGCCCTGTGTTTCGGGCGTGAGCATCTCATGCGCGGCTTCGCGCCACGCCGGGAACTTGAGCGTGCTGACATTTAGCGGTTGGTACCCATTGGTCACGAAGGCTTGGATCACATCCGGCGCGACGGTCGTCGGCAGGAAAATGAAGCTGACTTCGCTTGAGAGTTCGCGTGAGGCTTCCTCGATGGCGACGACAAGCGCGCTGATCACCGGGTCACGCGGGACGGTCGGATCGAGATAGAACTCGTCCACGCGGGTGATCAGGTTTTCGACCTGCCAGCCGATCACGGCGATCACGGCGTCGTTGTCGCCGAGCGCCAGCAAATAGCTTTTCTGCCCGAACGCCAGCATGATCTCCATGCGTTCGACATTGCGTCCGCTCACGCGGCTGATGAACTTGGCGATCAACTCGGCGTTGTTGGGCATACCGCGCCGGATGCCGACTTCCGTCTTGGGCGACAGCAGCCCGGGCGCTGGCGGCGGCGTGACGGGCGCGGGTACGGGCTTTGGCGCTGGCGGCGCGACCGACGCTGGCGGCGTGGCGCTGACAGGCTGCTTGATCGGCGGCGGTTTCGGCGGTGCAGCAACCGGCTTAACGGGCGCTGGCGGCGCTGCCATGATCGGGATCGCCGGGGCTGTCCCTGTGCCGACGACCGGCACAACCACGCTGTTCCACGCGGTTTGTACCTGCTTCCATGTGTCATCGACCACGCCGTCATTCTTGATGATCACGTTGGCGCGGGCGATCTTATCGACCTGCGGCGGCTGCGCGCTGATGCGGCGGCGGGCTTCCTCAATCGTCATTTTGCGTTTGTCGATCAGGCGCTTGACCTGCGTTTCGACCGTCGCATCGACCACCCAGATCGAATCGACCATCTTGGCGATGTCGCTTTCCAGCAGTTTGATCGCCTCGATGACGATCACGCGCTGTTTGGCGCGGCTGGCAAGTGCGATCACGGCTTGACCGACGACAGGGTGAATGATCTGCTCAAGTTTGGTGAGGGCGTCGGGAACGGCAAAGGCGATTGCGCCGAGCGTGGCTCGGTTGATGCGCCCGTCGGGATCGACGACGAATTTGCCGAACATCTCGACGACGGGCTGATAGGCTGGTGCGCCGGGTGCCATCGCCTGATGCGTGAGTCCATCGGCGTCAATCGTGTATGCGCCCAAATGCTGGAGCATCTGACGCACCACGCTCTTGCCTACTGCGATGTTGCCAGTCAGACCGATGACGAATTTATTCTCAAAGGGACTCACGTTCCCCCTCCACAATGTACGAGCCTTGTTCTATTGTAACGTGGATATGCGCTAATCAAACATGTCATATCCAGCCGGAAAGATAAAGGTTTCTTTACCGCCTCTACTCGAACCGATCCGGCGCAAGCAGGATCGGCTGCTCTGCCAGCAGTTGCGCGCGCTGGAGGCGGAATTCCTGCGCAAAGCTGCCGAAGTTCTCCCCCGGTTCGCACACTGCTTGTCTGTCCAAGAGGATCGCCTGCCAGTAGCGCTGATCGGCTTGCGCGTAGCGGTCGCTTAGCTGTTCAGCCAGCAAGTCTCCGAGCACACCCCGCACGTCATCCGGCAGTGGACACTGCTGCTGTGACAAGCTGACTTCGGCGGCATAGCTGGCAAGGATGCACACGCGCGCCATGTCATAGGCGCTGTTGAAGTTCAGCGCGTCTTCGCAGCGTGAGCGGGCGGACGCGAGGTCTTGGGTTTCCTGCGAGAAGTAGATCGGCATGAAGCCGAGGTTGGTCAGGATGACCGCCTGCTGATCCGGGTCGCTGGTGTTCTGGTGCGCGGTTTCGAGATAGGTATGCGCACCCATGACGCTGACGGCTTCCGGCGGACCTTCAGCGCGGTCACGCAGCAGCAGATCGGTTTCGGCGACGGCGCGATTGTTGTACGCCAGCGGCAGCAAGGTGAGATCGAAGGCGGCGCGCTCGTAGAGGTCGAGTGCGTTTTCGGGCTGCCCGATGAATAGGTAGCTGTTCGCCAGCAGGAATTGGAACTGCGGGTGCTGTTCTTCGTGCGGCGTCTGGTCGAGCACCGCACCGAGGCTGTTAATCGCGTCAGAATAGCTGCCGCCAGCGTAGAGAATCGCAGTAGTGGCGACAAGCGCGAAATAATCATCGCTGCCGGTGTTGTTCGACACACTGAGGCGCTCCGCGTCGAGGACTTCGGGCGGCGCAGCGCTCGTGAGTAGAGCAAGATTCAAGTTCATGATTTCGCCCGAACACGCGCCCCAGATCACCACCTCGAACTGACCCACCAAGGTGCTGAGATCGTCAAAGTCCGTCTGTCGTTCCGCGCCGACCACATTGACTGAAGCGCGGGGTTCGAGTTGGCGGCGTAACCGCTCGGCGGTCTCGGTGGGGCAGTCCGCGAAGGTCGAAGCGACGCCAACGCGCACCGGAGCGGCGGCGCTCACGGGAGTGCGTTCGAGCGTGGCGGTCTGGGTCAGCGAAAATTCTGCTGTTTGCGTCGCCTCTGTCAGCACCGCTTGGGTGAGCGCAGAGAGCGCTAAGCCGGTCGCGGTTGCCTGTTCGCGCGAGGCGTTATTCGCGTCCTGCTGCACCAGCAGCACCACGACAACGGCGACCAGCACAAGCGAAGCGACCAGCGCAATCGGAGCGAACGAAGGAGCGCGCCGCTGCGCCGGGGCAACCGGGGCATAGCGGTCGTATTCCTCTGCGCCGCGATCAACGCGCGCAGGCGGGATGATGGGTTTCTGCGGTTCCGGGGGGCTGCCGGTTTGCGGCACTTGGCTGAGCGCATCATCGGTCGGGGCGGTTATGGGCGGCGGCGTTGGCAGACCTTGAAACTCCGGTTCGCGGACTTTCTTCGGCGGCAAATCGATGTCTTCCTCGGCTTCGTCTTGTTCAAAGCGCACACCGCCGCGTGTTTGCTCGCCGGGCGGTGTCGCCGCGCCGCTGACTGCCGCACCCGCCAGCACCCACGCCGATTGCGTTTGGAGGTTGACGGCGGTCTGCACAAAGGTCGAAAGCGCGATCTGCGCGATTACCCGCCCTTCGTAGACGAGATCGAGCGTGACGCGCACCCGCGATCCGGCGCTGCGATCCGCGTTGAGTTTGGCGTTGAAGATCACCGTCTGCGAGTCGAAATCCGGCGGAAGTTCGGCGCTGAGTTCGGCTTGATCGAACGTCAGCGCGTCAGAACGGGCGCGGATCGTCACCGTGACGGGCAGCGCTTCGCCGGTCGCAGGGTCGCGCGGGAATTTGAACGGGAAACTGGTCGCGCGGGCATCCTCTTTGGCGATCACGTCACCGGACGGCACGACGGCAGGCAGTTCGTCGCGCAAACCGGGCGAGTCGGGCAGGCTGACCTTCGCCCAGACTTCGGTGCTGGCTTTTTCGACGGTCTGCGACGGCATGGCGGCTTCAAAGCGCCGCGCCTGAGTCGGCGTCTTGGACGGCGTGACGACTGGATTGGTGGCGATGGGGGTGGGGCTGTGCGGGCGCGAACTCGACTGCGGCGTGACCTTCTCCGCAATGTTGCGACCTGCACCGGCGTGTCGTTCCACCCCCGCCGCCGCGAGATCGTTCAAGAATTCTTCGGGCGGGAGCTTACCGCCGCGCACATCGGCGACCTGCCAACCGAGATATGCCGGGAAGATGCTGCCATCCAACAGCAGCGGATAAATCGACTTGTTGGTCTGGCGCGCGTACAGACGTTCCGCCTGCACCCAATCGCTTTCATACGCGCCGGGCGTCATGATCACGATGACCGCGCCAGCATCGTCGATTGCCTCGAAGATGACCCGTTCCCAGTTTGCGCCGTAGTCGATGCGGTCGTCGATCCACACATCGAAGCCGCTGGCGATCAGATGATCCGCCAGCTTACGGGCATACTCCCGGCTGCTGTTCTTGTGATAGCTGATAAAGATGTGTGCCATGCCGCGTCCGTTAGCTGGAATGCAGATTGAGCAAACTCTATTCTAACGGTATTTTCGTCAATCGCCACTCGAATAGGCAGGCGCGCCTTCGGCAAGCGGTTCTGGCTGGCGCTGCGGACGATCATCAGGGAGCAGCAGCGCGATAAAGCCGGTCAGTACCGTGATCCCGGCGATCATCTGGAAGACGGAGATCAGCCCGATGCGATCCGACACGCTCCCGATGATCAACACGCCGAGCGCGCCCGCGCCGAAGATCATGCCGAGCGTCGCGCCGGAGGCGAGACCTTTCCCGGCGGGCATGATGCGATGCGCCATGCCGACGAGCAGGCTGTGCGATCCGCCGCTGAACGCGCCGGTTGCCAGCGCCATGAGGAAGGCAGGCGCGCCGTCGAACAGCGACAAGCCGAACACGGCAGGCGCGCTCAAGAGCATCGACAGGGCGATCAGCAGGCGGCTGCCGTAGCGATCCGCCAAGTAGCCGAAGAAGATTCCCGTGATGCCGCCGCCGATCCAGTAGGCGCTGGCGATCAAGCCGTACTCGGTGGGCGACCAGCCGCGCGACTGGAACAAACGCGGCAGGAACGAGACCGAACCGGGATTGACGAAACTGCGCAGCCCGATCACGGCGATCAGGATGATGATCGCGGTTCTGCCGACGCGCTGGTGCTCGGCTTTGCGGCTGATCTGGCGCTCGGTGTGGGTCGAAGCGTGATGCGCGGCACTGGGGATGATGATACCCATGAGCAGCACGGCGGGCAGTGCAATCAACCCGGCGGCGATCAGCGGGGTGATCACCGCGCGTTCGGTGATCAAGCCGGAGAAGGCAGGGAAGGCGCGCACAAAGATTTCGTTGTGGGTCGCGGCGCGGTCGAGCAGAAAGCCGGTGATGGCAGGACCCAAACCCCCGCCCGTTTGCCCGGCGAAGAAGAAGATCGACAAGCGCCCGGTGGCGGGGGTGCGTTCGCAGTCGGCGGCGTGCATCGTGCCGACCGGGTGAAACGCGCCGCTTCCGGCGGCGGCGAGCACCATCGGGATGACCGTCAGCGCGTAAGAGCGTGTGGTCGCCGCAATGACGAGCGTCAAGCACAGCAGCGAAACCGTCCACGCGAGTCCGCCCGCGCCTAACCAGCGTCCGCCGTTGCGATCTGCCAGCCAGCCCGCGAACGGCTGACTCAGTGCGCCCGTGAGCTGGTAGGCGCTGACTGCCAGCCCGATCTCGGTGTTGCTCATCGGGATCAAGTGGGCGGCGAGAAACGTCACCAGTACGGGGATGCTGCCGTTAAACAGGTCAATGGTGAGGTGTCCGAGGGTGACAACCCAGAACAACGGTTTACGCGGTAATGCCATCCAATTTCCTCAGACACACACTTGTTCTGATGATGGGACACGCTTCTGCGCGTCCCATGTGTACCAAGTTAACGAAACCCCCATCCCGTCCAAGCTGCGCTTGGCACTTCCCCCGTAATTCGGTGCAACCGAAGGTTGCCTGAAGGCGCAAGCAGACTCGTGTTTGCGCCCCTCCCCGAATTCGGGGAGGGGTCGGGGGTGGGGTCAAAAAAACATGGGCTTATCTTGGAGCTTATCGGACAAGGCATGCCTCGTCCTTGAGAGATGTG